>JALOMS010000243.1 GCA_025455345.1 Thermoflexibacter sp.
AGTTATGCTCCCAAATGAAATTCCCAAACGGGACTATAACAGCATTTATTTGTGTTGCATTACTTAGTTACTTAAAAAAACTATTTTGATAAAAAAGAAGTCAATTATTTACAAACAACTAAAATGAACAAATACAGTAAAAAATTTACCCAAGACGAAAGTCTGCCTGCGGCACAGGCTATGCTTTACGGCATAGGACTCAAAGAAGAGGACATGAAAAAGGCGCAAGTCGGTATTGCAAGCACGGGCTTCGAGGGAAATACGTGCAATATGCACCTCAATGCCTTGGCTACAAGAGTTAAAGCAAGTATCCATGCCAACCAACTGATAGGGCTGATTTTCAACACAGTAGGCGTGTCTGATGGTATGACCAATGGGACAGATGAGATGCGTTATTCTTTAGTTTCCAGAGAAGTAATCGCAGATTCGATAGAAACTATTGTTGGAGGACAAAACTATGACGGAGTAGTAGCCTTAGTAGGTTGCGATAAAAATATGCCAGGAGCCATGATTGCTATTGAGCGATTGAATCGCCCTGCAATAGTGGTGTATGGAGGCACGATTAATTCTGGGAGGTATGATTATGGGCAATACAAGGGCAAAAAATTGGATATTATATCTGCTTTTGAGGCATACGGAAAAAAAGTAATGGGTACGATTACCGAAGACGAATACAAAGGAGTTATCAAAAATGCCATTCCTGGAGCAGGAGCGTGTGGTGGTATGTACACCGCCAATACAATGGCTACCGCCATAGAGGCATTAGGCATGAGCTTGCCCAATAGTTCTTCGTTTCCCGCAGTAAGTCCATTAAAGCATGCCGAATGTGATGTAGTAGGTGAATATATATATAGATTATTAGAAAAAGACATCAAACCCAAAGACATTATGACCTTTGAAGCATTTGAGAATGCGCTTACAATGGTCATGGTATTAGGTGGCTCTACTAATGCAGTTTTACACCTATTAGCAATGGCAAAAACTATAGGTATTCCTTTGACTATCAAAGATTTTCAGCGTATCTCTGACAAAACTCCCTTGTTAGCAGACCTCAAGCCAAGTGGGAAATATATGATGGAAGACCTTTGTAATGTGGGAGGGGTACAAGCGGTAATGAAAATGATGTATGAGGCAGGTTATATCCATGGAGATTGTCTGACTGTTACAGGTAAAACAGTCAAAGAAAACTTAGCAAACTCTAAATATCTTACTGAAGGGCAAGAAATTATCATGCCTCTTGATAAACCTATCAAAAAAACAGCACACATACAAATCCTATATGGGAATCTTGCTTCGGAAGGTGCTGTGGCAAAAATCACAGGCAAAGAAGGAGAACGTTTTGAAGGTATTGCCAAAGTTTTTGATTCGGAGGCAGAGGCAAATCAAGCAATTGCTACCAATCAAATACAAGCAGGAGATGTCATAGTCATTCGTTATAATGGACCCAAAGGCGCGCCAGGTATGCCTGAAATGCTCAAACCGACTTCAGCAATTATGGGCGCAGGATTAGGAGGGAGCGTAGCCCTCATTACAGACGGCAGATTCTCTGGCGGAACACACGGTTTTGTTGTAGGTCATATTACGCCCGAAGCCCAAGTAGGCGGGGGGATAGCCTTAGTCAAAACAGGAGATAAAATCATTATAGATACTGTAAATCATACAATTAATATGTTGGTAAGTGAAGAAGAAATAGCAAAAAGAAAAAGTGAGTGGACACAGCCGCCTCTCAAAGTAACTTCTGGCGTATTGTACAAATATGCCAAAAATGTGAATTCTGCTTCAGAAGGATGCCTAACAGATGGTTAATCAATCATAAAAACAAAGGTTAGCTTCACAATGGCTAACCTTTTGTGATGATTTGGCAATAATGTTGAGAAGTCAGACAAATGTAAAGAGGAGACTCGAAACAAAAAATCATACGACAATAGGTAATCTAATTTTGTGTTTTGCCCGATTGCTTAAAAGAAAATTTTACAATGAAAAAACTAATATTTCTTCTTGCTATTCCATTGTTTATCAATGATTTAATTTATGCTGATGAGCTTAAAGCCATAGACTATACGTATCATCAAGAGGTAAAAACTGTGCTTTTGTATCCAGCCTCTATCACAGCCCCTAACGTCCCCTTACCTCCTCCTGTTATAGCCATGAATGACCCCTTCCCTTTGTTGTTAGAGTTTGATAAGTTCGGCTCTGAAGTAGAGCGTTTTGCCGTAAAAATCATTAGTTGTGATGCTGATTGGACTATTTCCCAACTCAGTCCTGTGGAGTATTTGGACGATTATAATGAATTTTATATTCGCGATAGGGAATTTTCCATGAATACCAAAGTGCGATTTGTACATTATAAGTTTATAGTTCCAAGAGTCAAAGTATCAGGAAATTACTTGCTCAAAGTATATGAGGAAAACAATGAAGAAAATATACTTTTTACTCGTCGGTTTATGGTACATGAAAATGGAGCAATTATTTCTTCTTCTTTGGCTACAGTCGTGGGAGTAGAGGAAGCCTTTCGCAATCAGCAAATAGAGTTTTCTGTGGGTTACACAGATTACCAAGTTTTTAACCCACAAGAGCAAATTAAGGTAGTCCTTAGACAAAACTTTCGTTGGGACAGGCAAATCATAAACTTAAAACCCACTTTTATTAGTGATTTTGATAAGCGATTGGATTATAAACACTTCAACTTCGAAAATATGTTCAAAGGCGGCAATGAATTCAGAATGTTTGATTTACGAAATCTTATTGCAAGAAATCTCAATGTCGAGTTTATGGAGTACAATCCCTCCCTAAATCATGCTATTTTATATACAGACAAAACGCGCAACGGCTGGGCGTATTCTAAAATTATGGATGACATGAATGGTCGGTTTTTTATCCAGAATCTACTCATGCCCAATGCAGGTACGGACAGCGATTATATCAATGTTACATTCCGATTAAAAACCGAAAGTGAGGAAAGCGGAGGAGTGTATGTAGCAGGTGGATTTTCAGATTGGCAACTGACCGAAGACTATCGAATGAGCTATATTGCTGATAAACAAGAATATCAAAAAACAATTTTGCTCAAACAAGGCTTTTATAATTATCAATACTCCTTTACCAAAAATTATAGTACGGAAAGAGATGATGTATATTTTGAAGGTACGCACAGTAGGACAGAAAATAATTATGAAATTTTTGTTTATTTTCGCCCCTTGGGATTTAGGACTGATTTATTGATAGGTTATAAGTTGTTTTGAATCTGGGGTAAAATGTATATCAAATTGCTTGCTGATAAATCGTTCTGCCGTTTTGAAAGGCTGAATCAATTACAAATAAAATTTTCGTACCTTTGCTTTTCCTCAATCATTTTTTGGAAAAATAGGTAATTTTTTAGATATTTTATGGAACACAACTATCCTTTTGATGTCATTTATGAGGACAATCACCTCATCATCGTCAATAAACAAAGCGGTGTATTGGTACAAGAAGACGAATCTGGTGATACTCCTTTGGTAGAAATGGTAAGAGAGTATTTGAAGGAAAAATATAAAAAAGAAGGCAATGTCTTTTGCAGTATTGTGCATCGCCTCGACCGCCCTGTTAGTGGGTTGATTATTTTAGCAAAAACCTCCAAAGCATTGGAGAGAATGAACGAAATCTTCAAAAATCGCGAAATCCATAAGACTTATTGGGCTATTACAGAAAAAGCACCAGATAGACCCGCAGGACACCTAAAACACTGGTTAGTAAAAGACAAAGAGAAAAATAAGGTTACACCCTATCACAGAGAAGTGCCTAACGGATTGCTTTCAGAGTTAGACTACAAGGTTATTGGGCGCAAAAACGGCTATTATCTCATTGAGGTCAATCCAATTACAGGCAGACCCCATCAAATTCGTGTACAATTGATGACTTTAGGCTGTGTGATAGTGGGAGATGTCAAATATGGCTACCATCACCCTAATCCTGACGCAAGAATCCATTTACACGCACGACGTATTCGCTTTATTCACCCTGTACAAAAAACAGAGATTTCATTTTCGGCAGACTTACCCAATGAGGAATTGTGGAATTTATTTAAAAAAATTTCATAAAGAGAAAACACTCATTGAACTTTGCTCAAATCCAAAATCTGAACTCTACTATTTTTATTCAGTTTGAACTTTTTGATGCGAAAAATCTTCGTAATCTGACCCAAGCTAATCGCAGTCAATCCTATAATCGCCTGTTCTTTAGGCTCATAACGTGCATTTTTGACTAAAGGATGTACAGCCGCAGAAAATAAGAAACCCCCACCAATAAAGTTAAGCCCGCCCCTGCTAAAGTTAGCCCAATGCCTATCAAAATAAAAAACTTCAAAATCTTTCAGATATATCCGCATCTTAGCATCTGCTAACGTAAGGCTACTATCTTGAGGATTTAGCTCCTCAATATGGTCGTTATAAATGACATTATCCCCTTTTAGACGGAAACGAATAGGCTCGCCCTCTGCCAAATACACTCTTTCTGGGCTGTATTTGTCCAAGACCAAATATTTTTGGGGGTGCAATCTTTTTTGTCCTAAAATTTGTTTAGTAGATAAACAAGCAAAAATAAAGATGATAATAAAAATTAGTCTTTTCGTACTCAAAGGATAATGGATTTTTGTGTTTGAAAATAAAACTCAAAAATAGCGATTAAATTGTATATTAAATTTATAATCAATGATTTATAATTTATTCACTGATTTTGCACTTACTTTCATAAGTTTTTGCAATTAAACGAAGGACTTGCAAAGTTCAAAACATCATTAAAGATAAATTTTTGTTAATCTTATTCTATTCCAAATACTTTTGTAATGAAAGTAATTATATGAAAAATATGTTCAATTATTTAAGGATATTTATTTCATACCTCTGCTTAGAAGTATTGACTTTAACGACTGTTTTTAGCCAAGAACTATTGTTGCCTACTCATCACTATAAATACCAACTTACCCATAGCATTTGTGAGAAAATAGCGCGTGTGCGTGATTTCGAACGCCCTATCCCTGAACTTAAAATGTTCTCTACCAAGAGCAAAACGCAAGTAATCGCCCAGTTTGTTGCCTTAGATAGAACGCAAGTTATCTATGTAGATGAGAAACTCTATGATATATGTACGAAGTTTGGAGCAGATTCGTTGAACGCCTTAGCCTGTATTATTGGACATGAGCTTGCTCATTATACGCAGAATCACCAATTCAGAGAAGGTTTTTTTGCTGGTTTGATGCCAAGTAATTCCTTTGGCGTACCTAAAAATATGCGGAAAAGTAGTAAAGAACACAAACTCAAATTAGAGGAAGAAGCAGATTATTATGGTCTTTTGCAAGGGTATCTTGCGGGATTTGATACTTATCGCCTCTTACCCAAGGTACTAAGTAAAATATATGAGGAGTACAAACTGAATGAAAGTTTAGATGGTTATCCAACTAAAATAGAACGGATTAGCTCAGCAGAACTTACCGCTAAGGAAATTAAGGAATTAGTACCTGTATTCCATGCAGGTAAGTATCTTTACCTTTCTAAAAACTATGAAGACGCAATGGTATGTTTTGAACATATCAATAATAGTTTTACTGATAGGGACATCGCCAATAATTTGGGGGTTTCTGCTTTGGCGCAAGCGATTAGCTTAATGAACAAAGAAGATGTGTATTTTGCCTATCCATGTGAGTTTGATGCGGCAGGCAGGCTTTTAGGCTCCAATCCAAGAAGCCTTACTGGTGATACAAAAAAAGATAAAAAGCAACAAATCAAAGACTTACTCAAAAAAGCACAACAAAATTTAGAACAAGTCATAAAGATGGACAAATCGTATGCCTCCGCGCACATCAATCTTGCTTGCAAATATTCTTTGGAGGGAAATCATGCCTTTGCGATTGGATTGATTAACGATTTGGAAACTAAAATAGCTGATAATCCCATGTCCAAAGATGGCTTGCCCGCCAATGCTCATTTAATTAGAGGGATTGCTTTTGCAAAAAATAATCAATTAGACCAAGCCAAAGCCGATTTTGAGGCGGCAAACCAAAAAGAGGCTTATATGGCAGATTATAATCTTGCCCTCTATCATAAACTTAACCAATCTTTTTTTGAGAAACTGCTCGACATGAGTAATCTGAGCGAATGGGTTACAGACTTTATGGCTGAAAACAAGAAAGACAAAAGTAAATTTGTTTCTGCTAATAATGTAGAAAAGATTAATCAATTGACTGCCCAACAATTAGTTAAAGAGCAATTTGTTGAAAACACTCCTATACAATCTAAAGAAAGGGCTGTGCATATCGCTACGTCCAATAGTGCTGGCTTTGACAAAATCAAGATAAGACTTTATGACAAAAATATTTACCTTCTTGTAGCTGGGCTATCTTACAAAGGAAAAACTTCTCAAGGACTCAGTATAGGCTCTGACAAAGAAAAATTGATTGCAGCGTATGGTAATCCTTCTTATATCAAAGCGGGTAGTAATGCAGAGTTTTATTTTTATGAAAAAGCCAAAATGATAGTAGAAGTAAGCGAAGGGAAGATTAAAAATTGGACACTTTATTACATAGAAATACGCAACTAAGAATGATATATTAAATCCCTAAATGATAATTTTTCTTATATACTTCTAATAGTTCTCTTGCGGCATTAACAGCGTGTAGCATGCCATTCTTTACCTTTTCTTCTTTATCTTTGAGCATAGCATTGATTTGGGCGTGTTTGTAAAACTGGCTTTCTAATTCTTGCTTGATGACTTCATACATCCATGCGATATTTTGGTCTTCTCGTTTTTTAGAAAATTGACCATTGGTAGTTAATAATTGCTGAAAATCCATAATAAGTTGCCAAATTTTATCCAAACCCCTATTCTCCACCGCAGAACAAGTAAGCACTTTGGGATACCAACCTGATGATGAGGGCGGGAAAAGATGCAAGGCAGAGGTGTATTCTGCCTGTGCCAACTGCGCCTTGTCTTTATTATCTCCATCTGATTTAGTAATTACTACTGCGTCTGCTATTTCCATAATGCCTTTCTTAATGCCTTGTAATTCATCACCTGCGCCCGCTAACATCAACAACAAGAAAAAATCTACCATATTATTGACTGCCGTTTCTGACTGCCCCACGCCTACCGTTTCTATCAAAATTACCTCAAAACCAGCCGCTTCACAAAGCAACATACTCTCTCTGCTTTTC
>JALOMS010000244.1 GCA_025455345.1 Thermoflexibacter sp.
CCTTTAAAGGTTTTATCTGCCTTGTTAGTGGTGATGGTGAGGGGTTTGAATTTCTTTTCTCTTTCATCAAAATACTTGTCTTGGAGTGTGTCCTCAAAAGGCAAGTGAATGAGCAAACCTTTTTGTAAATCTTTGGTTAAGAAAGCATTAGCACTTGCATTGAACGTTTTTTCCCAAGTTTTAAAATCGCTTTCTGCTTGTTTTTTGCGCTCTGCTAACTTCTCTTCCTGCTCACGTATCACCTTTTGCGCTGCTTCCAATTGCTCTTTTATGCCGTTGTCCGTCTTTTCCAAAACGGGACCAGGCGTGCCTTTGTAGGGAATCCAACCTGTTTCGGGGGTGGAGTTGAAAAAAGCGTATAGAGAATAAAATTCCTTCTGCTCAATCGGGTCGTATTTGTGGTCGTGGCAACGCGAACACTCTACGGTCAAGCCCAAAAATGCCCTGCCCACCGTATTTGCCTTGTCTGCTACGTATTCCACGCGATATTCCTCATCTATGATTCCCCCTTCTTGGCTTTGGGCGTGATTGCGAAGGAAGCCCGTTGCCAAAATCTGCTCGTAAGTGGCGTTGGGTATCAAATCCCCTGCTAACTGCCACGTTACAAAGTCTTTATAAGAAAGATTTTTGTTAAAAGCACCCATGACCCAATCTCTCCAAGGCGACATTTCCCTCGGCATATCGTCCTGATAACCATGCGTATCTGCATAGCGCGCTACGTCCAACCAATCTGCCGCCATGCGCTCCCCAAAGTGAGGCGAAGCAAGCAACCTATCCAAGACCTTTTCGTAGGCATTGGAGGAGTTATCTTGCAGAAAATCATCTATTTCCTCTACCGTAGGCGGTAAACCTGTGAGGTCAAAACTTGCGCGGCGAATCAGTTTTTCCTTGTTCACCAAAGGCGAAGGATTTACGCCTTCTTTTTCCAATTTTTGGAGGATAAAATTGTCAATTTCGTTTTTCACAAATGCCTTATTTTTTACCTGCGGAATTTCAGGCTTTTGCGGTGGAATGAAAGACCAATGCTTTTTCCACTCTGCGCCCTGCTCTATCCACTTGCCTATCAGTGCTTTCTCGTATTCATTCAACTTCAAATTAGAATTCTTTGGCGGCATGATGTCGTCAGGATTGGTGGTATTGATGTGGTAAAAAAGCCTACTCTTGTCCAGATTTCCTTTGACGAGTGCAAATTTCCCCTTGTTTTCAGGGAGTTCGGCAAAAGCACCCTCTTCGGTATCTAAGCGCAAACCTGCCTTGCGCGAATTGTTGTCGGGTCCGTGGCACGCAAAGCAACGGTCAGACAAAATCGGCTTGATGTGGAAGTTAAAATCCACCTTTTCAGGGAGTTGCAAGCCCGCTACCATGTCAGGAATTTGACTTTTCTGCTCGCAATGCGTGAAAAGAAAAATAGAGAAGAATAGAACCAATGTCGTCAGTGCGGACATTGACAACGGCAAGTCCAAATTACAAATTCGGACTAACAGAGAGGTTAATTTTTTTAAATCAATACGTTTCATATTTACTAAGAAGGCTAAATGTGTCTTATTTCAAACGATTGCAATATATGAAATTTTTTTGAGAAAGGGAAGGCAAATCTTTACAAACTCTGAATTAAGGAGGTAAGCAGATGTAGAATCGCATTTATGCGATTACAAGTAACTGAAAAACAAGTCATTAGTTCAAAAGTAAATACTTGTTTATTTTTACTTATGTACTTAATGTAAGTCAATTATAAATTATAAAACACTAAATTTTTTTCAATTATTTATTATTTTTGCAAAAATAATATCTACTTTTATTTTTTAAATCACTAATTAATATGAAAATTATTGGATTGGAAAAATTATCAAAAGATTTGATAGAAAGTATTGCAGAAAAAGTAATTACACATTTTGATGGGACTGTACTTGATAAGCCTCAACAAACTCCATTAAACCTTTTCATTAAATATCTGAGTGATATTCATGGAATTACAACTCATCTGGACAAAAATTTGGGCTATATTGATGGAGAAAAAATATTAGGTGGTTTCTTTTTAAATCCATTAAGAATAGAAATCGATAAATCTGTTGTAAATACATCTTCATTCAAATTCACTCTTGCCCATGAAATAGGGCATCTTACCCTTCATCGTAAAGTAGAATTTGTTCAAGATGAATATAATCAATTAATAGATACAGAAATAGACTATATAACGGGTAAAAAGAAATTAATGACTGATAAAGATTGGCTTGAATGGCAGGCTAATTATTTTGCGTCTGCTTTTTTAATGCCCAGAAAAACCTTTCTGGCTGCATTAATACAAGAACAATACAATCTTAACATCACACGAAATATTGGAAAAATATATCTTGATTATCAAAAAGAGAACATACGATTTTACGAAAACATTAAACAAGCACTTAGTCAGGCATTTGGGGTAAGTAAAGTTAATATTGAATATCGTTTAAATTCATTAGATTTGATAAAAGATATAAGATTTCAGAATATTAAGCATATCTCTTACTTTATACAGTAATTATGTAAATCTCTTGTCATGGAATATAGATTTAGTAAAGATTTTTTGGCTTATTCTGGTGAAGTGAATTTCGCAGATATATGGGAAAAATTTTGTTGTAAACTCTTGAATATATATTATAGAACAGATGAGATATATAGGAGGGAAGCACCAGAAAATGGTGTTGATTTATTTTTTCCTTCAAGAAAAATCGCTTTCCAATGTAAATCAGTTGAGTCTGCAAACTCAAAGGGGCATAATTTACAAAAAATTAAAGAGTCATATCTTAATGCTAAAAAGATACAAAATGAAATTAGATGGAGTAATTATTTTATATGTCTAAACTATGGACTTACAGGAATTCAAGAAAAAAAACTTAAACAAGAGCTACCAGAAGTAACAGTTTTTCCTCAATCTTTTTGGCTAAACATTTGTGAAACATATCCTACATTCGTTGAAAATAATTTTCGTAAACTCATCAGTATTCATGGAAATACTATATCAAGTAGAATAAAAGATTCTTTTACGCCAGAATATTCAATGGAGCTAAGTCAAAAACTTAAAGAAAACAAATTTGACATATATGTTTATTCAGAGAAACATAATAAATTATATAGATTAGGAGTATCAGGTCGTTTCAAAATAATTGATTTGTTAGAAATTCTTATAAATATTTGGAAACTACCCCAAATTGTAACTGAAAATTATGGGTTTAATGGCATAAAAATCCACTATGATATTATTTTCAATGATGAGGTAATGCCATTTTATAGTACACTGGAAGAATTAAATATTTATAAGCATAGTGTTATATGTTTATATGCTTCTGTTACTTACGAAAATAACGGTAAAATATTGGAATGTAAGCAGATGTATAAAACGTCTAATTATAATTCCAAAGATAAAATGTTAAAAAAGTGCATATTTGAATGTGAAAAATCAATCAGAGATTCACTACAAGTGTTTGATAATTTGTATTTAGAAATAAAGTAGGATAATAAATCAATTTTATAATCGCCCTATATAAAAGTGTAATCAAAATATTTTTATCTAATTGCAAAAACTGAATTTTAAAACCCTACCCATTCCTTCCTCAAAAACAAATTTTTCACATCTGCATACAGTTTTTCGGTATCAAAAAAGATATTTTTCATTCCTCTTAGGGAGGGAATTATCGTAATTCCTTGCAAATAAGCCTCTGCTTGCATTTGTAGAGCCTCTGATTCATTTGCTTGCTTGAATAGCTCAAAGTCCATTTTGACATAATTATGAATGATACCACTCTTAGCAGAAAAGTATTTCCCCCAACTGTCGTGATTGGGGTTATCAGGAGGCATGATGACAAACATAAAAAAATAACGTTTCACTGCGCTTGTGTCGGTATAATCAGTGAGTTTCAAGTGGTGAAAAAGCAAAGGCTCTATTTCATGAATCTTTAATTTAGGATAAAGCTCATGCCAGCAAGCCCCCGAAATTGGAAAAGAGGTGGCTCTTAATGGATTATAGACTATTGGCGGTTCTTGTAATTCAATCTTTTCCATAATTTTATGTATCATAAGGGTTTGCAGGCGGTCTTGCTAAACGATATTCAGGTTTTCTCGTAAGATTTTCAGGTAACAGAGGATATTCTATGATTTTCTTTCTCTCTTCTGACAAGCACCTTTGTAAAGAGCCTTGTAGTTGAGGTAGATAAAGTAAGCCTTTCTCTATCAATTCGTTTTTTGTATATCTTACTTGCTCTCCATTGATTGTTACGCCATACTTCCAAATTTCTCCAATATGCAAAAATATTCTTGATGAATCCACACAGCTCATGCAATCATACCAATCATTTCTTGTTGCGACCAAAGCATATTGCTCTGCTGACCTATAAAAACGGAGCGTATCATCATCTAACTTTCTCCTGCGGTCGTCTATGATTTGTGGCTTACCCTTGTCGTCTATTCTTACCACATCATCAAATCGCAGAATATCATAGATAGTATAAATAACTAACCCCAACAAAAGAGCAAAAAAATACCATTTGAGCGGATTTGCGGGCGGGTTAGGCTCTGATTTCTTTGTTTTAATCGGTTGCAGTTCCTCTACTACCATTACTATTTAAGATTGTCAAGTGTTATTTGATGATTGCATAAAGATAGAAAAAGTTTTTGAGAAAAGGAAAGAGGGAGGAAAATTTATTAGCTAAGATTTATAACCGTTGTGAAACAATCTTGACTTGTGTAAAAGCGGATTTTAAACCGTAATAAAATTACATTCCTATCTGGTGTACCTCAATAATATTACCATCAGGGTCATGAAAAAAGATTTGGTACCAACCCGCCAAAGCCCATTTGCCATAATCAGCATAGGGAATATTAAGATTCTCTAATGTCTTCTTGAAGCCCTCAATATCATCAGTTCTAAAACAAAAATGTCCGTTCTGAATCGGATTAATAGACATATTCATACGAAACGCCGTATTGTTATCTTTTTTAGTGATGTGAAACTCCACTTGACCATCTGTTAAAAACTCTACTTGACCGTCATAACGATTGGTAGTATCGATACTTGTAAGTCCGTGTTCTTCGTCTTGAATCCGTTTTAGACCAAAAATAGATTGATAAAATGTAGATAATCTTGACACATCTTCGGTACAAAGATTCATGTGGTGATATTTGAAATCCATATATTTAGAACTATTTTTAAAAATTTTGCAATTAAATATCATTGACCTTCTCGCCATTGTCTTGCTTTACCTTCAGGGCTTTTTTAGTTATTTTCAAATCTTTGAAATACCCAATAGTACCAATATCAACATATAAGCCTACAAACCCTTTTTTCGTTTTACCCAACATTTTATCTACAATAAAAGAAGAATATTTCAAATTGTTAATAAACATTTCAGCAGTTTCACCATTCACTTCTATACGCATTGTTATCCACTCATTAAGAGCCACAGGCGCAGAACCTTCATATTTGAAAGGAGCAGTTTTACGCAAAGTATCAAATTTTGCATGAGGATATGAAAAATATTGCACAGCATGATTTCTAAACTTTTGGTTAGCGGCTCTGCCTACTTTCGGACGTAGATAAATGCCCTCAAAAGCAGAGTCATCTTCTTTAACTCTGAAAAATACGCCAATAAACCCTGCAATACCTGAATATGGCGCAGGATTTTTTAATTGACTATACATTTTCACTTCTATTGTTCCATTTTCAAAGTCATTTAAACCTACAAGACGTGCATAATGAGGTTCATCTACTGTTGCCTCTATACGAGTAGAATCAAAAGGAATTGCTTTTAAATCCCTCTCGATTTTTAAGACATTTTTACCCTCAAATTTGATAATCTCGCCCGTTACATTATGCAATTCAAATACTTGTTTTTTGAGTTGTAATGTTTGCTTTTGCCCATAAGCACTAAAAGCCAAAAGTGCCAATAGGAAACCAATTTGATATTTTTTCATATTTAAAAATTTGTAAGTGAGGAAGTGTCCACTCAGAACACTTTTGATTGATTTTTATAATGATACTGCAAAAGTAAGCCAATCAGAACACATCAACCCTTAACCTACATTAAGAAATATACTACCCCTTGGACAAGTCTTTACGAATTTTACTCAAAAATTCGGGCGTGATACCCAAATAAGAGGCAATTTGAGCATTGGGCAGACGGGTAGAGAGATTGGGGTATTGTTCTAAAAAATTCAAATAGCGTTGTTGTGCGGTCGAGCTAAAATTTTGCAAAACCCTATTTTGCAACTCAACATATTTATTTTCAATAATCACTTTAAAAATGCGGTCAAGTTTTGGGATATTCAGATATAAAAAATACAAATCTTGTTGCTCGATTGGGATAATCAACGAGGGTTCTATGGCTTCTATACACAATTGGCTGGGTTTTTTGGTATGAAAACTGCCAATATCCATAATCCAGTCATTCTCAGCCGCAAATTGTATATTGTGTTGTGTGCCTTTCTCATCAATACCATACATCTTGAAACAGCCTTTCACCACAAAAGAATAATATTTACAAATCAATCCTGATTGTAAGATCATTTCCCTTCGCTTCACCTTCCGAAGACTTACTCTTGGTTCAAATAAGGCTTTTTCTTGCGCCGTCAATGGTAAATATTTCTCAAAATAATCTATTAATACCTGCATTTTATATTGTTCTTGGAAGGTTGGATTTATCTGCACTGATTTCAATATATTCACTGACAACGGCAAAATTTTTAAACGATTAGATAAAAATAGAAAATTTTTTTGAAAAAAGGAAAGAGGGAAGGGAAGTTTTATTAGCCAAGATTTTAGATTGTTGTGAAACAATCTTGAATTGCTTAAAGGTGGATTAAAATCCGTTTTATACAAGTTTGAATTGCAAACTCGGGCTAAAAGGCTAATAGACCAGACCTCAAAAAGCCATTCTTGTATCAAAAAAATATTATTACTAACAAATATATTACTTGGCTGTTTTTTAGGAATTATTTTTGCTAATTTTATGATACGGTTGAGCAAATTACTATTTCCGTTTTATAAGGACTATTTTCTATAAGCTGTAAAATTCAAAAATTGTGTTTTACCACTGATTTTTTGTAATAAAAAAAGAAATATTACATTTTATAAAATTTATTTCTTGATTTTTTGAATATGCAACAATAAGCTAAGTAATTTGGGAAAATAGACTAAACTTTTGAGCAAAAAAA
>JALOMS010000245.1 GCA_025455345.1 Thermoflexibacter sp.
TGCACATTTCTACGGAAGAGGAACTTGTGCTTTTTGATAATACCAAACCCTTAGCAGAAAAGCGCATTACTGCCGAAGCCTGTGTACATCACCTTTGGTTTGACAAATCTGATTATGAAGCACTTGGAAGTCAAATCAAGTGTAATCCTGCCATCAAAGAAGCAAGACACAAAAAAGCAATCTTTGAAGCATTGTTAGCGGACAAGATAGACGTAATTGCTACTGACCATGCGCCGCATACTTGGGAAGAAAAGCAAGGCAATTATTGGAAAGCTCCCTCGGGCTTGCCTTTGGTGCAGCACCCGCTTAACATCATGTTAGAGTTTTACAAGCAAGGGAAAATCAGCTTGGAAAAAATTGCAGAAAAAATGAGCCATGCGGTAGCTACTTGCTTTCAAATCAAGGAAAGAGGTTTCATCAAAGAAGGCTATTGGGCTGATTTGGTGCTGGTAGATTTGAACAAAACCACGACTGTGAGCAAGGAAAATATACTTTATAAGTGTGGTTGGTCGCCATTTGAAGGGCAAACTTTTCATTCCAAAATAGAGAAAACCATTGTTTCAGGAAACCTAATTTACGACAACGGTGTTTTTAATGAAGCAGAAAAAGGGAAGCGAATTTTGTTTGACAGATAGTTTTTACAGATTTTTTTTGCTTGCTGTTGTAAAATTAAAAATGATTTTCGTACCTTTGCACTTGCAAATACGGAGGATGTAGCTCAGTTGGTTAGAGCGCCAGTTTGTGGCACTGGAGGTCGTGGGTTCGAGACCCATCTTTCTCCCTAAGTACAAAATAGTTAGTTACAAAAGTAGCTAACTATTTTTTTATGGAATTTTTAATAGATAATCATTTGTCGTATGTTTGTTAATAAGAAAAAAACAAATAATACTACATGCAATATTCAGGTTTATAACTATTTGAAAATGAAAAATTTAAAAGAAAAATTTGATATAAAAGATAAAGTGGCTGTCATTACGGGAGCAAGCAAGGGCATAGGAGAGGCAATGGCAACTATCTTTGCAGAAGCAGGAGCAAAAGTCATTGTTAGCAGTCGCAAACAAGAAGCAGTAGATGAAGTTGCTAATGCTTTAAAAGAAAAAGGATTTGAAGCAACAGGGATTGCTTGTCATGTGGGGGAAATGTCCCAATTAAAAGTCTTGGTAGATAAAACCATAGAAATTTATGGGGGCATAGATATTTTGGTGAACAACGCCGCTACCAATCCTGTTTTTGGACCTGTTATTAATACAGATGAAGCCGCATTTGATAAAATCATGCAGGTAAATGTCAAAGCACCTTTTGAGTTAGCCAAACTATGTTATCCAAGCATGAAGGCGCGCGGTGGAGGTTCTGTGATTAACATTAGCAGTATTGGCGGGCTTTCTCCCGAACCATTTTTAGGAATTTACAGTGTAAGCAAATCTGCTGTTGTCATGCTTACCAAAGTATTGGCTAAGGAATGGGGTAGAGATAACATACGCGCAAATGTAATATGTCCGGGATTGATTCAAACAAAGTTTAGCGAAGCTCTGTGGAAGAACGAAGAAATGCTGAGTAAATCCATTAAGCATCAGCCGATTTCGCGCATAGGACAGCCCGAGGACTTAGCAGGAGTAGCCCTATTTTTGGCTTCAGAAGCAAGTGCGTATGTTACAGGTGCTGTTTACAATGTAGATGGTGGCTATACCGTATAAGAACATCATTAATCTAAAAAAATTATAAAATATGGACATTATTCCAGCCATAGATATTATAGATGGTAAGTGCGTAAGATTGACACAGGGAGATTTTAACCAACAAAAGCAATACAATGAAAATCCCCTCGAAGTAGCCCAACAATTTGAGAATGCGGGTATTAAAAAATTACATTTGGTGGATTTAGATGGTGCAAGACAGAAAAAAATCGTCAATCACAAAGTATTAGAAAATATTGCTAAAAATACAAAGCTTAAAATTGACTTTGGTGGAGGCGTACAATCAGAAGAAGACATCAAATTAGCCTTTGACAGTGGTGCGGCGCAGATTACAGGAGGAAGTGTAGCGATTCATAAGCCACTATTGTTTGAGAAGTGGTTACAAAGATATGGAGGAGAAAAGATAATTTTAGGCGCAGATGTCAAAGAAGGCAAGATTGCGGTAAGCGGCTGGCAAGAAACTACTGATATTTCCATTACTTCCTTTATTCAGAGTTACTTACAAAGAGGAGTAAAGTACGTTATTTGTACAGACATTAGTAAAGATGGTATGTTGGCAGGCACGTCTATTGACCTTTACAAGCGATTACGCCATGCTTTGCCCCATGCGCTTTTGATTGCAAGCGGCGGAGTAAGTTCCTTACAAGACCTTATTGACCTCAAAAATATAGGAATGAAAGGAGCGATTATTGGTAAAGCAATTTATGAAGGGAAAATAAGTTTAGAAGAATTAAAGGATTTTATTTGAGAAGTAATGAGTAATATTCTACTTATTGGTCCTGCACACCCACTTAGAGGTGGTATTGCTACCTTCAACGAGCAGTTAGCTCGAAGCCTACAAGACGTAGGGCATCGGGTAGAGATTTTAAGTTTTAGCTTGCAGTACCCTGACTTTATTTTTCCCGGAACTTCACAGTTTACAGACGAGCCTGCACCAGCGAATATCCAAATCAGCACTAAACTCAATGCCATCAACCCCTTGAATTGGTTATTAGTAGGGAATGAATATAGAAAAAAACAATTTGATTTGGTCATATTTCGCTTCTGGTTGCCTCTTATGTCGCCTTGTTTGGGTACAATCAGTCGGGTAATTCGATGGGGACAAAAGAAAACGACCAAATTTTTGGCGATTACGGACAATGTCATTCCACATGAAAAAAGATTGGGGGACAGTTTACTTACCAAATATTTCTTCTCTTCATGTGATGGTTTTGTAGCTATGGCACAGTCAGTATTAGATGATATTAATCTTTTTGAGCCTAAAAAGCCCAAAATATATACTCCACACCCTATTTATAACAATTACGGGGAGAGAATAAGCAGGAAACAAGCTCTTAAGAACTTAGGTCTAAGTGCTGATTATCAGTATATTCTGTTTTTTGGTTTGATTCGTGCTTATAAGGGACTTGACTTGCTCTTAGAGGCTTTGGGAGATGATAGACTAAAAAATAAACAAATAAAACTCCTCATAGCTGGAGAGCCTTATGAGGATATGAACAAATATGAAGAGATTATTAAAAATTATAATATTGATAATCAAATAATTAAACATACTTATTTTATTCCTACCGAACAAGTTGCTAACTATTTTTGTGCGGCGGATATAATTACCCAACCTTATAAGACAGCGACCCAAAGTGGCGTTTCTCAAATTGCCTATCACTTTGAAAAACCTATGTTAGTAACTGATGTCGGAGGGTTGGCGGAAACAGTACCCAATGGAAAGGTGGGTTATGTTGTTAAGCCCAATGCAGAGGAAATTACTTTAGCCTTATTAGATTTCTTTGATAATCAGAGAGAACAATTATTTGGTGAAAATATAAAAATAGAAAAGGAAAGATTTGGCTGGGAAATTTTTGTGAAGCATCTTTTGGAAATGGGGAAAATACAAAACATTGGCATTTAGATTCATTGCATAGGTATATGAGGGGTAACTCATAAAAGTACAAAATAAATGAGTAGTTATATGTATTTTAGTGCTTTCATCTTTTTAATTTACTAAAATTTTTCCAACTTTAGAGCTTGATAATAGATACCCCCTTACATAAAAACTATTTTTAGAATAAAAAAACTTGTAAATCAAATAGTTATTTTAATATTTGTTTATACTTAAGTTAGAACACGATTTTTGTAAAATACATGGCACAGAATAAGAAAAAACATGAAGTAATTCTGACAGAGTACTCCAATACAGTTATCATTACAGATTACATTCTTCGCTGGCTTTCTCTGGGTTTGCACAGGATTATTAGTGGAAATGAAGGAACGCATTTAGGTTATTTTTTTACTTTTCAGATATTGATTACTTTTTTTACCTTGGGGTATAGCTGGTATAGAGAATATAGATTTAGGAAAAGTATAGACCCTGAAGCCAAAGAAGACGAAAATTCAGATGATGTAATAAATTATTGGATGAAAAGTTTTACAGACCCGCCCTTGTATGAAACTTTGGGCTCGTCTATGTCTGTGATTGTGCGTGTCTTTCTTTTGATTACTTTTTGTTTGATGGTCGTTCAGGTTGTGTCTAATATTCAAAATTTTGACCTTAAAACTTTGATGAGTTATAGTGATAGACCTTCGGGTATTGGGGTAGCTTTCACGCTTACTTTTTTCCTTTATGGAGCATTTTTATTATACATTTCTTCCAATAGTGTACCCTCAATCAGTAATGAGCGTATCAAGGCAAATCTCACCAAGAATATAAAGAAATCACCGCAGACCGTAGAGCAAATGCTTGATGACCAAGCACATGAGATAGATGCTGATAATATTTCTTCAGAAACCATAGTAGATGCGAATGATATTGCTATCGTAGAAATGGAGGGCGAAATCAGGAATTTGCAAAATAGAGTCGAAGCCTATATTTTAGAAAGTGTAATGTTCGGTGCTTTGACATTTTCAGGCTTTTTAACCTTGTTAGCTTCTGATAAGGATAGACTTGATTATGAACTGATGCTTATTTTTGGAGATAGCATTAAGCGTATTTTGATAGACATCCTCTTACTGAAATTTGATTTTTCCAATCCTGCCTATCAGATTTTTATGGATGCAAGTGATGACCGCCGCTTTTTAGTAGTATGGATAATGTTTGTTACTTTGCTAAGCTCTATGTTTTTCTTATTGGTCATTGCTTCAAGATTAAAATTTAGCCAAATCATTGAAAATGTCGATAATTCTATACGACTTGCACGCGCCTATAATGACAAGGAAGAAGAAGTATTCATGTTGCACTTAGAATTTGAAGACAAAGCCAGACTCAAAAACCGTTTAGAAGTTCTAAGCAAAAAAATAGCTTTACAAATTACTATGGCAACAGACCTACTCAAAGAGGTGAAGCCAATTATTTATTATATGAGTATTTTCCGAAACTTAGGGGTTATCTTTTTCTTAGGCATCATCATCATAGGCTTATTGTTTTATAGCCAAGTATTGGCTTTGATGGTCGCTTGTTTATCATTTTTGGTATATGTGTATAAAAGAATAGACGATTGGTACAGGAGAAACAGACTAAAACGCATCATACAGCAAAATCTCGATGTGCAATATTTAGAAGGAAGATGAAAGTGAAAATTAATAAAATGAATGGATAGTTGGCTAAAAAAATATTGGTATAATGTTACTCGGACAGGTGTTGTAGAATACCTCAAACCAGAGCAACAAGAGCAAATCTCTTTAGTCAATAAGACAGGGCTTATCGCTGGATTGTTGAGTGCCTTATTTATTGGTATATTTTATCGACCCTTTGTCGAGGTAGGTATGCTTTATTTTTCCATTTATTTTACTATTTTATGCTTCTTCGTCCTCCTCCTAAACCATATCAAAAAGTACCATTTTGCGACTTTTTATCTATTTTCTCTATTTTCTTTGGGAATATTTTATGTGGCTTCTGTCTTTGGATACGACAGTAATATGCACTTTCTCTATATCATCAACCTCTTTGCGATTGTGATGGCTTTTGGAGCCTCGGACAAATGGCATTTGGTGGGAGCGATTAGTATTCCTATCATTCTCCTAATTCTCTTATTTTCAACTAATTTCTCCTTATTAAAGCCTACGTATCTATCTCTAAACTATGTAGAGTTTGTGAGAATGTCTGTCGCTTTTGCTTGTATCATTGGTGCTATCTTTTTAGCCTATATGCACGTCAATCTTTCAGAAAAAGGCTATCGAAGATTGAAAACAGAAATCAATGAAAAGCAAAAAAATGCACAGCTACTCCAGCAGTCAGAAAACAAACTCAAAGCCCTCATCGAGAATACCAGAGATAATATATGGTCTGTAGATACACAGTTTCGCATTATTACTATGAATTCTGCCTTCCAAAATATCTGTAAAAATGTGTTTCTTGTACATCTCGAAGAAGGTAATAACGTATTTCAAGGATTTTCTCAAGAAATAATAGATTATTGGAAAGGAATCTATGAAAGAGCATTTGCGGGGGAATCATTCAAAATAGAATGGACATATTATAATACCTTCATTAATAGACAAATATATGTTGAGACGCAAGTTTCTCCAATATTCAATCAAGATAAAAAAATACAAGGAGCTACACTTTTTGGGCGAGATATTACCAAAAGACGCGAAACAGAAAAACTCATCAAGCAAAAAGATGAACTGCTCCAAGCAATTAACCAAAATATCAAGGAAGGAATTTTTAGAAGCGTATTGGACAAGGGCGGTATCTACGTCAATGAGTCATACGTCAAAATGTTTGGATTTGAGTCCGTCGAAGAGGCATTGCAGACTTCTCCTGACAAGTTTTATGTGAATGAATCTGATAGGATAGAATTGGTAAACAGACTATTAAATGATAATCACGTTACCAATCAGGAAGTGCTTTATCGTAGAAAAGATGGCTCGTCTTTCTGGGCATTGGTTTCTGCCATTGTTACTAAAAGCGAGAATGGAGAACTATTTTTTGATGGGACTATCAAAGACATTACCGAACTCAAAACTATCCAAGTCCAATTAGAGAAAGCAAAAGAAATCGCCGAGCAGTCTGCCGCAAGCAAGACTCAGTTCCTCTCCGCCATGAGTCATGAAATCCGCACACCTCTTAATGCGATTATTGGTATCTCTCGCTTGTTGTTGGACGAAAATCCCAAACCAGACCAAATAGAAAATCTCAATACACTAAGATTTTCTGCCCAAAATTTATTAGTCCTTATCAATGATATTTTAGATTTTAACAAGATAGAAGCAGGCAAAGTAGTATTAGAAAATATAGACTTTAACTTGCAAGAATTATTAAAAAATATCAAACTTGGTTTCCAAATTGCCGCAGAAGACAATAAAAACCTACTTATCGTACAAGTAGATGAGCAAATCCCCGAATTTATCAAAGGAGACCCTACGCGCCTTAGCCAAATCCTTACCAATCTGGTAGGAAATGCCATCAAGTTTACCCAAAAAGGAAAGGTAACTATCCAATTAGGATTATTGGAAAAGACAGAAAAAGAAGTAGTTATTCTCTTCTCTATTATAGA
>JALOMS010000246.1 GCA_025455345.1 Thermoflexibacter sp.
AACTCCTAACGGAGTAGAAAACAGGTTGCTCCCTACTACTGCTACTGCTACCAATATTTAACACCTAACGGTGTATAATAATTTATTGCGCGAATGTATTAATTAATCAAAAATTCAAAAAAACAAGTAAAGATAAGCTAAAACACAATACTTAAGCAGGATTAAGAAATTTTTTCTAAAGAGGTCAATCAAAAAGCCTATTTTTTTATTTCTTCTCTGTTTTTACACTTTCATCATTCCTGTCCAAAAATCACTCATGTAATATTACTCAACGTGCAGTAGCGTTAAAGTAATCATTATTGGGTATTTGGCATAAAATCATAGTAAAGATTAATGACTCCTTTCTGAAAATTGACCATAATTCTCAAAAAAAAAGCATTTTTGTTTTGCTTTTTAACATTTATTATATCTAACTTTATATTTGAATTCTATTATTTAATGATAGAACAACTTATGACTTTGCTGTAATGCTTAACTTTATGAATTAAGTTATCAAAAACAAAAAAGTATTTTAAGTAAAAAGTGATGTTTATTTGTGGTAGATTAGACTAAAGTGTAGCTATACTCTACAAATCTATTCTACAAATCTTAAATTCAAACGTTAAATTTTAACTATGATTTAAGTATTCATAAATTAGTTTCTTTATATAATAAATGTAGCCTTAAATCTATTTTATTGATAATTTTCTCAAAAAAAAAGGCTTTACTTTTGAAAGTTTCTATTTATTCTTTTAACTTTATATTAATGTTTAAACTTAGATGTATTAGTATTAATTTCAACAAACAAAACTTAGTATGAAAATGAAAAACAAAGACAAATTTCGGGTTGGTTATTTTGTACCCATCATTTTTTTATTCCTTTTTCTCATTAGTTCATTTACCTACGCTCAAAAAAGAGTGAGCGGTAAAGTTACAGATGCCGACGGAGGCTCACCTCTGCCAGGCGTAACGGTATTAGTCAAAGGTACGCAGTCTGGTACTGCGACAGACGCAGATGGAAATTATTCCATTGCTGTACCTACAGGAAGTTCAGACATCTTAGTCTTTTCTTTTGTAGGGTACAAAACGCAAGAGGTTGCTATTGGCAATCAAACTACTGTTAATCTACGTATGGAAGCTGATGTAACAGCTCTTCAAGAGGTAGTAGTTACAGGTTATGGTACAGAACAAAAGAAAGATATTATTGGTGCGGTTGCTGTGGTAAGTACCAAAGAGCTTTTAGCAACACCAGCAGGGAATATTACCCAACAGTTGCAAGGTAGAGCGGCTGGGGTAGTCATTGGTACGAGTGGTGCGCCTGGTGCAGGTGCAAAAGTGCGTATTCGTGGTTTTAACTCTTTTGGTGGCAATGACCCTCTATACATCATAGACGGTGTACCAACTACTGCACCTAACGCTTTCAACCCTCAAGACGTAGAATCCTTGCAAGTATTAAAAGATGCAACTGCCGCCTCTATCTATGGTGCGCGTGCTTCTAATGGTGTAGTGATTATTACAACCAAGCAAGGAAAAGCAGGTAAGCCAAAACTAAGCTATGATACTTACTATGGTATGCAATCTGTGAATCGTTTTCCAGAGTTGCTTAATCCTACTCAGTATGGACAGTTGCTTTGGACACAGTTCAGGAATGCAGGACAAACCCCTACAAGTCCTATTTATGGCAGTGGAGCAAGTCCTGTAATACCAGAGTTTTTAGTAGCTGGTCCAGATGTAGCTGTGGGTGCTGGTAATCCTAATACCAACCCTGCTTTATACAATGTAACTGATTTTAGTCGCCCAATCCACCAAATTACAAGAGCAAATCGTGATGGGACAGACTGGTACAAAGAAATCTTCAAATCTGCTCCTATCCAAAGCCATCAGATTTCTGCCAATGGTGGTACTGATGCGGCTACCTACTCACTTGGTTTGAACTACTTTAACCAAAGAGGTGTGGTAATTCATACAGGATATGAGCGTTTTACCCTACGTGCTAACACCATGTTTAAGCCCAAAGAGCGTATTCGCTTAGGGGAAAATATGCAAATTTCTTATGAAGAATTAGTAGGTACGCAAGCGGATAACCCTGACGCACTCTTGACAGGGGAAGGTGGCGCAATCGCACAAGCCTATCGTATGCAATCTATTGTTCCTGTATATGACATCAATGGAAACTTTGCAGGTACACGTGGCGCAGGTTTGGGTAATGCAAGTAGCCCTGTGGCAGACCAAACCAGAGGCAAGGACAATAAAAACTTTTCTTATCGCCTTTTTGGTAATGTGTTCGCTGAGTTAGACATTTTGAAAGATTTGACATTCCGTTCTTCATTTGGCTTAGATTTTTCTACACGTTATCGCCAAGCGTATGGGTTTAGAACCTTTGAGAGAGCAGAAAATACTGCAAGTAACTCTTATTCAGAAAGAAATGACTGGGGTAGAAGTTGGACGTTTACCAATACTTTGACCTATAAGAAAACTTTTGCCGAAGACCACAGTGTAAAAGTAATGGTAGGAACAGAGGCAATCAAAATTAATGGAAGAGGCGTTGGCGGTTCAAGAATCAACTTTTTCGTAGATGACCCAGATTTTAGGGTATTGGATAGAGGGCAACCTGCAGGTCAAAATAACTTTAGCTATGGGTTCAGAGAATCTTTGTACTCACAGTTTGGTAGGGCAGATTATAGTTTCAAAGACAGATACTTGCTAAACGTTACAGTTCGTAGAGATGGTTCTTCTAAATTCGGTCCAGAAAACCGATTTGGGGTATTTCCTGCCGTAGGTTTGGGTTGGAGAGTTTCTCAAGAAGAGTTTATGAAAGACCTTACTTGGATTACAGATTTAAAACTAAGAGGTGGTTGGGGCAAGGTAGGTAGCCAAAATAACGTAGCTGCCGCTAACCAATACAGTTTTTATCGCTCTACCCCAGGTAACTCTTCTTACGATATTGGCGGAACAAGCACAAGTGTAGTACCTGGATTTGATGCTGACCGAGTAGGCAATTTAAGTACAAGATGGGAAGCAGGTGTAATGACTAATATAGGTATAGATGCTTCTTTGTTTGACGGTAAATGGGACATCAACGCAGAATGGTACACTCGCGAAGCGCAAGGTTTATTAGTAGGTCGTCAAGCTCCTTTTACAGAAGCAGATGCCGCACAACCCGCTATCAACGTGGGTAACGTAAGAAATAGAGGTATAGATTTAGCCATTACTAATCGTGGTAATATCACTGAAGACTTGCGTTATACTGCTACGCTCACCGTTACTCGCTACAAAAATGAAGTATTGAACCTTGATGATAACCCTAATACTTTCTTCACTGGTGGCGATACTCGTTTTGGCAACGTAACACGTACTCAACAAGGATTGCCTGTATCTGTATTTTGGGGTTATACCATAGATGGTTTCTTTAATACCGAAGCAGAAGCAACTGCGGCACCCGACCAACCTATTCGCAAGAAAGTAGGAGGCTGGAGACTAAGAGATACTAACGGAGACGGTAGAGTAAACGCAGACGACCAAAGCAATATTGGCTCTCCTCACCCTAAGTTGCAAACAGGTTTGAATTTAGAGTTGGCTTACAAAGGATTTGATTTCTCTATGTTCTTATTCTGGAATTATGGCAATAGCATATTTAACTACAACCGTTGGTGGATAGATTTTAACTCTTTCCAAGGGAACAGAAGTACCAGAATGTTAAATGAGTCTTGGACTCCTCAATTGGGCAATTCAGCAAAACTTCCTATTTTAGATGTTACTGATAACCAAAGTGGCAACATTCCAAGTACTTATTACATAGAATCTGGCTCTTACCTAAGAATGAGGACAATGCAGTTAGGTTATACTATTCCTAAGTCATTGTTAAGCAAAATTAATATGTCAAGTGCAAGGATATATCTACAAGGTCAAAACTTGTTTACGATTACTCCTTATTCTGGCACTGACCCTGATGTAGCTTTACAAAATAACAATCAAGGTGATTTGGGTTTAGGGGTTGATAGAGGTTTATTCCCTAACACGCGCCAAATTTTAGTGGGTATTAATATTGGATTCTAAAAAAAAATTTAAACCTTTTTTTTCATCATTCTGTTAAAAAAATATAAATATAAAACTATTAATTAGTATGAAAAATATGAAAATCAAAGTGTTCCTTACAATGGCTTTGCTGGTAAGTATTAGCTATGCTTGTAAGGAGAGTTTTCTTGACCAACCCCCTATTGGTACATTCAGTGCGAATGTACTTCAAAATCAGGCTGGGGTTGAGGGTATGCTTATCGGTGCTTATTCCTTATTAGACGGACAAGGTGGTCCTGGAGGATGGGAAGCTTCTGGTACTAACTGGGTATATGGTAGCATTTGTGGTAATGATGCCTATAAAGGAACAGATGCAGGTGACCAGGCAGACATTAACTCTATTGAGAGATTTGAACCTCTCCCTAACAATGGTTATTTCTTAGGAAAATGGCGTGTTGTGTATGACGGTGTCGCTCGTTCTAATGATGTCTTAAAGTTTTTAGCAGCAGCTACAGGTATTTCTGATGCAGACAAGCGCAGAATAGCAGGAGAGGCTCGTTTTTTAAGAGGTCATTATCATTTTGAGGCAAAAAAGATGTGGAATAATGCACCTTACATAGACGAGACGGTAACTGATTTTCTTGTACCAAACGACAAGGATATTTGGGCAAATATAGAAGCTGATTTTAAATTTGCTTTTGACAATTTACCTGGTACTCAGGCGCAAATAGGTCGTGCTAACAAATGGGCGGCAGGTGCTTTCTTGGGTAAGGTATTTATGTTCCAGAAAAAGTTTAATGATGCCAAAGGGATATTTGACCAAGTGATAGCGCAAGGCACTACTGCAAATGGTACTAAATATACACTTCTCCCTTTGTTCCATGATAATTTCAGAGCAAGAACAAAGAATGGTGCAGAAGCTGTATTTTCAGTACAATATTCTGTAAACGATGGAGCTAATGGTGGTAATGCGGGTGCTGGTGAAGTTTTAAATTATCCTTACAATAACGGTCCTGGTGGCTGTTGCGGATTTTTCCAACCAACCCAAAACTTAGTAAACGCCTATCAAGTAGATGCTAACGGTTTACCTTTGTTAGAAACATTTAATAATTCAGATGTGGCAAACGACCAAGGTATTCCTTCTAATCAACCTGCGCCAAGACATACAGGTCCTCTTGACCCACGCTTGGATTGGACAGTGGGACGTAGAGATATTCCTTACTTAGATTGGGGAGTACATGGTGGACAAAACTGGATTCGCGACCAAGCATACGGCGGTCCTTATAGCCCTAAAAAACACGTTTATTACAGGTCAGAAGAAGGTACTCTGAGCGATGCGACAGGTTGGACAAGAGGCTATAGTGCTAATAACTATGTACTTATGCGTTTCTCCGACGTAATACTAATGGCGGCTGAAGCGGAAGCAGAGGTTGGTAGCTTGGCAAGAGCCTTAGAATTGGTTAATCAAGTAAGAACTCGTGCCGCTAATCCAGCAGGCTTTGTAAAAAATCCTGATGGGTCTAATGCCGCTAATTATAGAATAGGTAATTATCCTTCTTTCCCAAGCAAGGAGTTTGCTCTCAGAGCTATTCGCTTCGAAAGAAGATTGGAGTTAGCGATGGAAGGACACCGTTTCTTTGATTTGGTACGTTGGGGCATTGCTGCACAAAACATCAATGACTATTTGACTGTGGAGCAAACAAAACGTCAGTATCTAAGAGGAGCAAGATTTACCGCAGGCAGAAATGAATACTTCCCTATCCCTGAGCAAGCGATTATCCGTAGCCAGAAAGGTGGTACACCTACTTTAAAACAAAATCCTGGTTATTAATCCTTAGATTTTGATACATATTCCGATAAAGCCAAGGTTTTTATAAACTTTGGCTTTATTTTTTTTGTAAAAATAGATTATTTTTAAACCTTTTTCCTCCTTGCTCCGTTTAATACCTTGTGCATATCATTCCTCTTTACTTCATCAATATACCAAAATAACTAATAAACGCTTACGTATTTTTACGTACTTATTCCCATTTTGCCCAATACATATCGTTATCAATTGCATCATGCTAAATATTAAATAATTGTAAACTCTAAAAAACTTCTGAAACTTTGGAAACATTTTGTTGCTTATTTCGTTTCCTATGTATATCTTTGCGAAACTTTTAAGAAAGTATATTTTACTTTATTTTGATAAAAGAAACATTGGAAACGAAAGACAGAATCATAGAGGGAGCGGCAGAGTTATTTTTTGCGTATGGTATCCGCAACGTAAGCATGGACGACCTTGCCAAACAGATAGGAATGTCAAAAAAGACTATTTACCAGTATTTTGCAGACAAAGATGAATTGGTATATGCGTTTATGCAATTAGGCATGATGGAGCAAATCAAAGAAATGAAAGAAACTGCCGAAAAAAGTGAAAATGTGATAGAGGAATTGTACTTGGCAATGATAAAAACCAGAGAAATGTTTAGCAAGGTAAACCCCCTCATGCTCTTTGAGTTGAAAAAATATCACCCCAAGGCATGGGAACTTTTTAACCAATGCAAGGAAGGCGAAATGCAAGAACACCTCATCAAAACATTAAGAAAAGGAATCAAAGAAGGCGTTTTTAGGTCAGAAATCAATGTGGAGGTTTTAGCAAAAATGAGATTGGAATTAGTGCAGATAATTTTTGACCCCAAAATTTTTCCACCTACCCAATTCAATTTTTTGGAAGTCAATCTTCAACTTTTCGAGCATTTTATCTATGGTATCATCACGCTGAAAGGGCTTAACTTGCTCAATCAGTACAAAAAGCAAAACCAAGAGGCAAGAACAGCCTTAGAAAATTAATTTTATATAAAACAAACTTAGGGGCTTAATAGATAATAACTTATGAAACAGAATCTAATAAAATTTCAACAAGTCTTTGCAGAAAATTTTTTCGTGAAGCCTGAAACCGTAGATTTTAATAAATCTTTTCAGCAGGATTTTAGGCTAAATGAAAGTGAATTTCTTGCCATGATTGCCTACACCGAAAACGCTTTTCAAATACAAATTGCTGACAATGAGATTCCAAGCATAAAACGTGTAAGGGACATTGTCAAATATATCAATCAAACTGCCAATTAGTTTACATTGAAAACAAACACAAAAACCGATTTATGAAACTTAAATTTATTACCTCATTTT
>JALOMS010000247.1 GCA_025455345.1 Thermoflexibacter sp.
TAAATTTAATTTTGACGATAAAAAAAGCATGATAACTTATGAGTCTGATAAGTTATACTTGTTTCTTGCTCAAAATAACGGAAAAGAGAAACGTCAGGCAGTTGTTTTCTGACGAAGTGAGGAAAAAGCGGAGTGAAGTTAGGAGAAATAGGAGTAGAATTGTAGTAATAAACTTAGACCATTTCCTTAATCGCTCTTAGACAAAAAATGACTTGCTCCAAATCTTCGGTCTTAGTGATGTCAAAAGCATGGCTAAGACTGTAATTTTTGCCTTCTATGATGGCAAAAAACCAAAATCTTCCCACAACATAACCTCCAAAAATAGGTTGCTGTTGGCTGTTAAGAATTTGGGCAACAATCATAGCGGCAATCATCTGTGCTTCGGGGTCATTAGAAGATTTCTTGTCTTTTTTCAATTCTTGCAAGAAAAAATAAGGCGTTTTGGGAGTATTTAGTCCTTTTACAGACGCAAGCATTAAATCCACATCTACCGAAATCATGTAATCCTCATAATTGGCAGAGATGTTTCTCTCTAAAAATGTTTTTACCTTATTAGGAATTTCCATGTTTGCTATCAAAATAATATGCGCCAAAAAACGCACTTTCAACTCTTCTTCATTCCATGCGTCTCCTTCATAATCATAAGTATTAGATAGATTTACAATCAAATCTTTTTGGGCTTGTTCTAACTCATATTTCCTGCTTGTCCACTGATTAAGCAAGGGATTTCCTGTTTTTTGCAACTGAAAAAAATCCAATAACCAATCTGTATCCAAGGTAACTTTCTTTTTCATTGAGTTAATATTTTTAGCGAAGATACAAAAATTGGCGTACAACACAAAATTTATTGCGAACTTAGCATATCAAAATTTTAGTTTACTTACTGACATGATTTCTCCGCTACCGCCCAAATTTGATTTTTTCGCTATGTTCATGTTTTTAGGCATAGTGCAAGGGCTTTTTTTGGCTTATTTTTTTATTTCAAAGAAAGAAGCTAATTATTTGTCTAACAAGTTTTTAGGACTTATTCTCTTATCTCTTGCTTTGGCTATTACAGAGATTTTTTTGTGCTATACCAATCTCATGTTCTATACACTTCATCTCATAGATTTTGCCGAGCCTACCAATTTTCTGCTTGCGCCTTTGTCTTACTGCTACTTGCAAGCAAAAATTTACAAAGATTTTGACAAGAAACAGTTTTGGCACTTTGCCCCTTTTGTGTTTTATGTGGTGTATATGTGGGTGATTTTTTATCCTCAAAATATCAATCATAAATATAATTCTTACCTCCAAGCGTATCACCCAGAACTTCCTTTGTTAGAAGATGATATGTATTTGCCGTACAGTTGGGTATTTTTTTTCAAAGACAATGTAAATGAGCTAATGTTTTTGCAACTTTTAGTTTATATTGTATTGTCTTTTCTACTCATTTTCAATGCTTTAAAAAAGGAAAGTTTAAGTTTTTGGTCAAAGCAAAATACTACTTTGGCGTGGTGTAGGAGGTGGTTGTTGCAAATGGTTTCTATCATTGTCGTTTTCCTTGTGGTGAAGCTAAATTTTAAGGAAGATTTGGGCGACCATATTTTGGCGATTCATATTACCTTAGTTATCTATTCGCTTAGTTTTCATATAGTTAGGCAATCCATATTTTTTCAATCCCACGCAAGCGCGGAAGAGAAAGAGAGCAAGAAAAAATCTTACGAAAAGTCTTCCTTAACTCCTGAAATAGAGGAGAATACGCTACAAAAATTGCAAAAATTGATGAGTACAGAAAAACCTTTCCTAAGTTCGGAGTTTTCCATGCCCGCTTTGGCAAAAATGCTGAATGTTTCTCCTCATCACCTTTCCCAAATCCTGAACGAAAGTTTGAATCAAAATTTCTTTGAGTTTGCGGCGCAGTATAGGATAGAAGAAGCAAAAAAATTGCTTGCAAGCAGAGAGAAGGCACATTTGAAAATAGAAGAGATTGCAGAGATGGTGGGCTATAACTCCAAATCTGCCTTTAACACCAGTTTCAAAAAACTCACAGGAACAACGCCTTCGGAGTTTAAGAAGGAGAGGAAAGAGTGAAGTTCTTACAAAATAATCTCATTTGACACACTTATTTTTTTGTGTCCTAATCTTTCCTTAAAATAATCAATCAGACTTTTTAAATTTTGATTTTTTTGAAATTCTCCAACAGAAAACGAATATCGCTTACCTTGCGATTTTACTATCATTACCTCTGTAACTTTTAAAGATTGCACCACTGCAAATATACCCATGAATAATGGAATCACTGGAACAACAATTTCCTCAATATAAATTCTACCACCTTCACTCGATGTAAAGAAGTTATACAGTCCTATGCTGTAATAAACACTAAAACCTATAAAAATTAACCCGAATAGGAGCAAAAGAAGCCAGTTCTTGATGTATTTACCTTTTTTAAATTCTATTGAGTCTATTTCTAAAAGTGCAATAGATTTATACTTAAATTTATTTCTCAAAAAATGTAAATTGTCTTTGTCAATACTAAAATATTGAGTGGAAAACAAATAATCCATGTAATAAAAAGAATATATGATTGGATAATGAAACACTAAAATAACTACAGATATAGTTAATTTTGAGTAAATCCATGCTATTTTTAGCAAAAAAACGAAACAAATTCATTAATAAAACTCTTCTATTTGTCTGTTCCATAATAAAATCCCAACTCTTTGCACAAACTGATGATTGCTTTTCGCCCTGATTTTGAAAAACCAAATAACACATACTTGGTTTTTGTTTCTTTATTTTCTTTTTGATGGTGTATTTGGGCAGGAATTTCAATTTCAGCCTCTAAATAATTGCAATCTAAGCAAACGCTTATTTGATTAATTTTCTTGTTGTCTTTATAAAAAACAAGTGCGAAATGTGGAATGAAACAAGCCGCATTGCTACCACCGTAGGAAGAAGTTTTTGCCAGTGCGGAAAGTATTTTATCTGCTTGGCTTTGAGAAAGAGCTTTTTGCCCTAAAATCACAGGTACAAATTTTCCTTTTCTATCAATTACATTGGCATAAGGCTCTTCGCTACCCGAGAAGTGATAAGCAATGATTTTATCATAATCAAGCCTATTGAACGGTACTCCATTTGCCGAGTTTGGGTGAATGGAATTTGCCATTGAAACATAATTAATTAGTTCATTTTCGCTTAAAAATGAAGTTTGTCTTTTACTGTCTTGTGCTTGTGCCTTGTGAGCATGAACCACAATTGCAAACAGGCATAAAATTAAACCCAATTTAACGAGTATGTTACCCAATATCTTCATTGCTAATCCATGAGTTTTTCTATGATAATCTGGTTGAGTTTTCTTAAAATCATAATAATTTTTACTGCTCCTTCCTTGACTGAGGAGTCAAAGCCTGTACTTATAATGTATTCTTTATCAAGTAATATACTAAAAAACCAATATCGTCCTTGCACGTAGCAACCATAGACAGGTTTCTGATTGCTATTTTTGACTTGGCTAATAAGCATACCGCCTAACATCTGTCCCATTGGGTCACCACTGTACTTTTTTTCTCTCTTATATTCATGTAGAAAGAAATAAGGTGTTTTAATCATTTCGCCAATTCCCTTAGACACAAGCATATCTGCTTCTGTTTTGATTAAAATGCCGTCTTTCTCTGCTGAAATTTCTCTATCAAAATATGTTTTGAGTGGTTTTTCAAAGTTTGCCAAAAGTATAATCATGCTAATAAACTGCATTTTGAGTTCTTCTTCGTTCCAAGAATCTGCATTTTCAATTAGTTTTGGCATGACTCTTTGCAACAAAATGTCATCAATATTGTCCAATGCGCCCTCTGCATTCAACCACTCTTTGAGCAATTGCGTTTCTTCATAAACTCTTGTCAATCCAAAAGTTTCGCAAAGTATTGGCTCTGATAGCTCTATGGATTTCTTTGTTTTCTTTCCCATAAAATTTACTATTTACAGTAATTTGATAACAAATATATGCAAAATTTCCGAAAATATGCCCAATTCTTGTTCGACTTTATAATCTCAAACCCCTCTCTTATTGGCACGTTCTTTCTTTGCGCTTACGCATGGTATTTTTGAGCAAAATTTAAAAACTTAAAAATACGCAAATGGAAAAATTAGAAAGACGTTATGAACTCGACTGGCTCAGGGTACTGGCTTTTGGTCTGCTCATCTTTTATCATACAGGCATGATTTACGTGAGTTGGGGTTTCCACATCAAAAGCCAAGAAACCAGTAATTTTTTGGAAATCATTATGTTGGCAATGAATCGTTGGCGACTGTCCTTATTATTCCTGATTTCGGGCGCAGGGGTTTATTTCGCGCTCCAAAAACGCAGTAATAGAAGTTTTGCCAAAGAAAGGGTGAAAAGGTTATTTTTTCCTTTGCTTTTTGGAATGTTGGTGATAGTACCACCTCAAATTTACTTTGAAAGGCTGCAAAAGGGCGCAACATTCTCTTATTTAGAGTTTTATCCTTCTGTTTTTGAGTTTGTGCCTTATCCCAAAGGAGGGAGTTTGTCTTGGCACCACTTGTGGTTTGTACTTTATATTTTGGTGTATTCTTTGGTTTCTATTCCTATTTTCAATTATTTGAGAAGCGAAAAAGGCAAGCAAATCATTGATAGAGTGGCAAATACGATATTTGATAAACAAATACGCATTTATTTGTTCATCATAGGTGGTTTTATCATTAGTGCCTTGCTAAGTCCGCATTTCCCTACTACGCACAACCTCACCAAAGACTGGGCAAACTTGATAGGTTCTTGGTATGCTTTTCTGCTTGGGTTCGTATTTGTGAGCCATCCCAAATTCATGCAAGTATTTGAAAATTTGCGCTTTAAGTCCCTATTTTGGGCAGTGTTTTGTTACAGCTTACTCATTTTTTTCAGAGAAACAGGCATTTTAAAACTACATTTTGGCTTTGGTGATGAGGTAAGAAGTTTCATTTACAGAATCATTGATAATGGGCTAAGCGGTTTTTCTATCTTTGCCATTTTAGGATTCGCGAGAAAGCACCTAAATTTCAATTCTCCTTTTCTCAAAGAAGCAAACAAGGCGGTGTATCCTTTTTATATTCTGCACCAAACTTTCATTATTGGGATTGGCTATTACGTACTCCAACTCAACTGGGGAATTTGGACAGGGCTGACTTTTATTTGCATTGCTACTTTCCTTTCTTGTTTGGGGACTTATTGGTTAGTTATCAGACCATTTGCACTTACAAGTTTCTTGTTTGGGGTGAAAAAGGGGTGAAAGAAATTAGTAGCCTCCTCAATAACAACAAAATCTTGTTTTAATAATAAGATAATATTCTCTAAAAATTAAGGACAAAACCTTTACAAATTGTTAAACCTTTATTTTTTACTCAAATTACATTTCTAAGTAGTTTTGGGAAACTATATAAAAATTTACAATGAACCCAAAGCCTTATTTAAAAACTCTGAGTAGAAGAAAATTTATTGAAAACTCTGTTGTAGCCGCCACAGGAACATTGGTAATGCCAATGTTATTTACATCTTGTAAGAAAGAAGATGATTTTATACCACAAGGTACTTATGGTTTTTTGGAGGGTATAGCAAGTTTTGACCCTACACAAAATAGTATTATCCTTTGGACGAGATATACACCAGCTACCAATGAAACTGGTACAACTACGATTATTTTAGATGTAGCAAGAGATGCCAATTTTAGTACATTAGTTGCCAGTGAAAATGTGCGATTGGATGCAAATAGTGATAATACTGTGCGCGTAGATGTGAGCAATCTTACCAATAACACTGTATATTATTATCGTTTCCGTAATGATTTGACAAAAAGCACTTCGGTAGTAGGGCAAACGAAAACCTTGTCCTCAAGTGCTACTTCTGTTAAATTGGCAGTGGTTTCCTGTGCTAATTTCCAAGCAGGACTATTTAATGTTTATGGTGCGGTAGCAGATTCTGATGCTGATGTAGTCATTCATTTAGGAGATTATATCTATGAATATGGAACTAATGGTTATGGGACTAACAGCAATACGGCTGCACTTGGACGTGTGGCTACCCCTGCCAATGAAATCTTAACTTTGGAAGATTATCGTACCAGATACCGTCAGTACAGAAGCGACCCTCAATTACAAAAAGCTCATCAGTTGAAACCATTTATCTGCGTATGGGACGACCATGAACTCACTAATGATGCTTACAAAGATGGGGCGCAAAATCACCAACCCAATGAAGGAGATTACAACACAAGAAAAGGGTTTGCATTACAGGTTTGGCACGAATACCTGCCTGCGCGCGTAGCAGATAAAACTAAAATTTATAGAAACTTTAATTTTGGTGGATTAGTCAATCTAATGATGCTGGATACCAGAATTATTGGTAGGGATAAACAGTTAGACTATGCAGACTATATCAATCCTACTACTGGAACACTTAACACTACTACTTTTGGTGCTGCATGGCTCAATCCTAATCGTACTATATTAGGTGCAGAGCAAAGAACTTGGCTTATTAATCAACTTACTACAAACACAGCCACTTGGCAGGTCTTAGGAAGTCAGGTTTTAATGGCAAAAATCTGGGTGCCAGCAGAGCTACTCGTCCTCATAGCCCAAATAGAGGCTTCTGGCTCAGTAACACCTGCGTTACTTACCCGCTACAATGCAGTAGTAACACAACTTGCTACTATCAAGGCGCGTGTATTGGCGGGCGACCCAAGTGTTACCAGTGCAGAAAGAGCAAGAGTAGAAACGGTACTTCCTTACAACCTTGATGCTTGGGACGGATACACAGTAGAAAGAGAAACTATATTTGCAGCAGCAAGAGGCAAAAGATTGGTCGCCTTAGCTGGTGATACGCACAATGCTTGGCATTCCAATTTAACAAATGCCTCAAGAAATAAAGTAGGTGTAGAGTTTGCAACTGCGTCTGTATCTTCCCCTGGTTTTGAGGCATTATTTGGCACAGACCCCGTTGTTATTGGTGGATTTCAACAAACTAACGAGCTTCTCATTGATGACCTTCTTAAAAGTGATGCTTCCAGAAGGGGCTTTTTGTTGGTTACATTCAATAGCGCAAGTGCCTCAGCAGATTGGAGATTTGTTTCAACAATTAGTACGATGAATACTTCAACCACTTCTGGTTTTACGGCTGTTGAAAATGC
>JALOMS010000248.1 GCA_025455345.1 Thermoflexibacter sp.
TGAGGAGTCATAAAGGTAACTTTTATGTTGTGGAAAACTCAAAAGTCTAACTTTATCTCCTCATTTTCAAAAACATACTACAATTTGTCTATTAATATTTTTGCTTATATCTTTTTTCTGATAATCCAAAATCCTCTAATTTAGGCTTTTGCATAAATTGATTAGTATATTTGTGTTAAAGATTAAATCAATTGTGAATTTATTTATTTTCTTTGAATTTTTGAAGTATTGAAAAGCCTTTTTACTTTTTTATTCCTTCCCCTCTCAAACAATTCCCACAAAACAAAATTATGAATCATGCAGTTAGTTTCTTATCTTTGCGAAAAAATTGAATCTATAAGTTTTCGTTTTCACATTTTCACCACTAAGGCAAGGGTTGCCCCACATTAAAATACTAAGAAAATAATAAAAAACTTCGTGGCTTTGTGTCTTAGTGGTGAAAAAAATATCAATTGAAACAGATAGAAAGAAACATAAATCAATGAAAATCAACATAAACAACGTGGAAAAGTTCGAGAGTCGCCATCTCGGTGCTGATGAAGCGCAAATCGGCGAAATGTTGCGAACTGTTCAGGCAAACTCTCTGGACGAACTGATAGCGCAGACCATTCCTGCGAATATTCGTTTAAACAAACCAATGGACTTGCCCGAACCGCAAGGCGAATACGAGTTCCTCCAAAATTTCAAGGAATTGGCGCAAAAAAACCAGATTTTTAAGTCTTACATTGGCTTGGGCTATCACCCTTGCATTACGCCTACGGTTATCTTGCGTAATATCTTGGAAAACCCAGGTTGGTACACTGCCTACACGCCCTACCAAGCGGAAATCGCGCAAGGCAGGTTGGAGGCGATTATCAATTTCCAAACCCTTGTTACAGATTTAACACAAATGGAAATTGCGAACGCTTCCCTTTTGGACGAGGCTACGGCGGCGGCAGAGGCAATGCACCTGCTTTTGGCAGTAAAAAGCAAGGCAAAAAAAGACGCAAACGTATTTTTTGTTTCCGAACTTTGCCTTCCTCAGACGATAGATTTATTGAAAACCAGAACTGCCCCTTTGGGCGTAGAGTTGTTGATTGGCAATCATTTACAAATAGATGTAACCAATCCGAACTTGTTTGGTGTACTGTTGCAGTATCCCGCCAAAGATGGAGAAGTAATTGATTATACGAACTTTATAGCGGCGGCGCATGAACACGAGGTAAAGGTAGTAGTTGCCGCAGATTTGCTTTCCCTCACCATGCTCAAAGCCCCTGGCGAAATGGGGGCGGACATCGTGGTTGGTTCGGCACAGCGTTTTGGCGTACCTATGGGCTACGGAGGTCCTCATGCGGCGTTTTTTGCGACCAAAGACGAGTTCAAACGCCAAATGCCAGGGCGAATCATTGGGCTTTCCAAAGACGCACAAGGCAACAATGCGTACCGAATGGCTTTGCAAACCAGAGAACAGCACATTCGCAGGGAAAAAGCAACGTCCAACATCTGTACCGCGCAGGTTTTGCTTTCGGTCATGGCAGGGAGCTATGCCGTTTATCACGGACCCAAAGGGCTGAAAAACATTGGCGAAAGGGTGTATGGCATGACCCAAGTTTTAGCAAGAGGGCTGAAAATTTTGGGCGCAAAAATAGAAAATGCTACGCACTTCGATACGCTCAAAATCAATGTAGAAACTGAGGAATTACAGCATAATATACAAAAAATAGCCAATTTGCAAGAAGTGAATTTCCATTATGAAGGTGAAAATTTTGTATGCATTTCTTTAAACGAAACCACCACACTTGCTGATGTAATCCAAATTTTGGAAATCTTTGCGGTGGCAATGCAGAAAAAAATCATTTTTGATGTAAATGAATTGGCAAAAGACGTAAGCAATCAAATCCCAGAAAACTTGCAAAGAAAATCTGCTTACCTCACACACCCTGTTTTTAACAAGTACCATACCGAACATGAAATGTTGCGCTACCTTAAATACTTGGAAAACAAGGATATATCTTTGGCTCACTCCATGATTTCTTTGGGTTCTTGCACCATGAAACTCAACGCCACTACCGAGATGATTCCTGTAACTTGGGCAGAGTTTGGTAACTTACACCCCTTCGCTCCTAAAAATCAAACATTGGGTTATCAGACACTTTTCAAGAACTTAGAAAAATGGTTGTGCGAGGTTACAGGCTTTGCTGGGGTTTCCTTGCAACCTAATTCGGGCGCGCAAGGCGAGTATACAGGCTTGATGGTGATTCGCGCTTATCACCTTGCTAACGGCAATGGACACAGAAATATAGCCCTTATTCCGTCTTCTGCACACGGTACTAATCCTGCAAGCGCAGTGATGGCGGGCATGAAAGTAGTCGTTACCAAGTGTGATGACAATGGCAATGTGGACTTGGACGACTTGAAGGCAAAGGCATTGGAACACAAGGACGACTTGGCTTGCCTCATGGTTACTTACCCTTCTACACATGGCGTTTTTGAAGAAGCAATCACTGAAATTTGTCAATTAATCCATGACAATGGCGGTTTGGTGTATATGGACGGCGCAAACATGAACGCCCAAGTCGGGCTAACCAGCCCTGCCAATATTGGGGCTGACGTGTGCCACCTGAACCTCCACAAAACATTCTGTATTCCGCATGGTGGCGGGGGACCTGGCATGGGACCGATAGGCGTAGTAGAAAAATTAGCACCTTTCTTGCCTGCTCACCCATTGGTAGAAGTAGGTGGAAGTCAAGGCATTACGCCAGTCAGTGCTGCACCTTACGGAAGTGCAAGTATCCTCACGATTTCTTACGCATATATTGCTATGATGGGCAGTGAAGGATTGACCAAAGCCACAAAAATAGCGATTTTGAATGCTAACTATATCAAAGAGAGGCTCAAAGACTATTACCCAATCCTGTATGTAGGCAAAAATGGACGTTGCGCCCACGAAATGATAGTGGACTGTCGCCAGTTCAAGCAAAGCGCAGGGGTAGAAGTAGAGGACATTGCCAAGCGACTGATGGACTACGGTTTCCACGCACCTACGGTTTCTTTCCCTGTGGCAGGAACGCTGATGATAGAACCCACAGAAAGCGAAACGAAGGAAGAACTTGACCGCTTCTGCGATGCCATGATTCAGATTCGCGAGGAAATCAGAGAGATAGAGCAAGGCATTTACGACAAGGCGGATAATGTACTCAAACACGCGCCACACACGCAAACCGTAGTGATTACAGACGTGTGGGAAAGACCTTACAGCCGAGAAAAAGCGGCATTTCCGCTTCCTTACCTCCGCCACAACAAGGTGTGGGCAACGGTGAGCCGCATAGACAGTGCCTATGGCGACCGCAATTTGGTGTGTACCTGTGCGCCCATAGAGGAGTATGAGATGCAAAATGCTTGATTTTGTTTCGGTTTGAGATAAAAATAAAAACTGTTAGCTGTGGCTTAAAAAGCGATTGCTAACAGTTTTGTTTGTTTAGATTTAGGGAATTTATTGGCAGATTGAGTATATCATATATCTTTTATATTTACGCTATTCACAGTTTCAAAACACAAAGAAATAATCAATAATCAAAAGCATATCTTTTTTAAAGTCAATGAATTACATCAATATCTTATTCTGTATTTCCCAAAACAATTAAGTATAAAAATAGCGTATTTAAAATTCATTTTTTATTTTTGTAACTATTTATTTTATACGCCAAATTAATGACCAAACAAGCACTTAGCTCCCTTTGGGAAAAAGAAAAAAATGCCTACCAAGAGAAAGAAATTGGGAGCGGCGTACAACTTTTTGTCAAAAAATTATTACAATGTGAGGAGATTTTTAACCTGAAAGAAGCAAACCTTTCTACCCCAGAGCAAGACCGAAGGAACGAGTTTTTAGAAGAAAGTAGCAAAAAGCAAAAGCGCGCTGATGTGATTATTTACATTGATAATCAGATTGTTATCCCAATGGAAATAGAACGCTACGGCAATATACAAGCAGGAGAAAAGCAATTATTTGATTATCAGTTGGTTTGGGATAAAAAGACGGGAATACTTACCGATGGAAACGAATGGCGATTTTATGTAGGCAAAATACCTATTCGCACCTTTTTCCTTCAAGATATTTTTGGAAAAACAGCAGAATTTCTCACTTTTTGGAAGGAATATATCCAACCTATCAACTATTATCTCAATTTTTTCCGAACCACAGGACAAGGCGCACTGTTCGCGGAAGAAGACCTCAATGTGGAGGCATACCGTCAAAACTTTTTCAAAGACATTACCACCCTCATCAATAGTTTTCAGTACAAACTGAACTTGAAAGGGTATTTCTCTCACTTGGACGAAGGCACTGCCAATAAAAATGCCATAGAACTGACCTATTCTTATATTATCCAATTTATCCTCTATAAAACCTTGGCAGACAACGGTTTTGCCGATTTTAAATCTGATTTCCAACTGCGAATAGAGCGCATAGAACGCAACTTGAATACCGCACTTTTTAGCGATATTCTCACTGTTCCCAAATTTATCAGTGTTTTGGTATCCAAAAATGTGTATAAACCTTTCAAGAGTGAGCAAGAAGTGATAGACGACACGCTGAACACGATTTTGGCAAAACCTACGCACCTACTCCAAGACGTAACTCCTTGGCTCGATATTTTTGTGTTTATCAAACGGTATTCCTTTGCTAATATCCGCAACGAAATTTTTGGATTCATCTACGAAAACTACCTCAAACAGCTTTACAATGAGAACTTAGGGCAGTATTTCACCGCTCCCGAAGTGGTCGACTTCATGTTGGAAGAATTAGGCTACGCAGGCGAAACATTGGCAAAAAATAGTAAAAAAGACAAGGTTTCTATCATAGACCCTTCTTGCGGGAGTGGTACTTTCCTTTACAGTGCCGTCCGCAACCTGATAGAAAGCCTGCCCAACGAAACCAAAGCAGATTCCGAACAGATAGAACGCTTGATTACTGAAAATATTTTTGGCATAGATGTAGCCGAGTTTCCGCTTTATTTGGCAGAAATGAGCATGATTATGCGAATGTTGCCTCTGATTATCAACGAAGACTATACCAACGTTTTAGATAAAAAGATAAAAGTATTTAAGACCAAAGACAGCATTGCGGAGTTCTTGGATACAGCAGTGAAGAATACGGTTTACGACATTCAAAAGCAAATTGCCAAAAGTAAGGGACAAGGTACGCTCGATTTTGGCGACATCAATTTGGGTTACAAGAGCTTTGTCAGAGATGAGGACGACCTGAAAAACCTCAAACGTAGCTTGGAAAACCAAGAAACACCTCCTATCAGTCGCTACCGCTTCGACTACGTCATTGGCAACCCACCCTATATTTCTTATAACGAAAGTTCCAGCAGAGGTACACTATTTTTCCAATTCATCAAAGAGGGCAAGGTCAAACTCAATGATGTCTATGGCGTAAACCTGCATAGCATTCCTGAAAATCCAAAAGGTTATCGCCCAAACCCTAATTTGTATGCTTTTTTCATAGCACTTGGTTTAGGATTGCTTAAAGATGGGGGGAAATTAAGTTTTATTGTGCCGCAAACCATGCTTACTGCGGGAGATTTAGATGTAATTCGCTATCATTTAGCACAATTTACGACCATTGAGAAAATAGTAATTGTTGATAGTCAATTATTTACAGATAGAGGTTTGAAACAAAATTATACAGTTGCCACTTCCAATCTCATCTTTTTTGTTAAAAAGCAAATGCCTTTTACGCACAGACAAAACAAGGTAGAAATTGTTTATCATATAGAAAAGGAAATTCCAATTGAGGAATGTATTGAACAAATTAGAAACTTTAAAAGTAAGAAAATCAGGCATTTTGAAGTTACACAAGCAGAGCTATTGCGAAATGCTAAAAACTGGAACTTTTTAAAATTAGACCAAGAAGCACAAGACTTCTATCATAGTTATTTTCAAGGAAGTACAGGCATGGAAATTTATTATTCTCACAGTTTAGCAAAAGAATATTTTAATGATTTGTTCTATTTTGATGGTGGCTATATGGTCATGGAAAAAGAAGCATTAGACGAGCCACAAGCAGAAATGATAAACTATGAGATTGCCAAAATTGATGAGAAAAAGATACAAGTTCCTGAAAATAAGCGATATATTCCCAATAAGCGCACAGGAGCAGACGGGCTTGCCATCAAACTGCGCCAAGCAAGCCAAGGTTATTCTTTGTTGGACAGTCCGTATAAAATAGTGTGGTCGACCAGAAATCTAAAACAATTTCACTTTACCAAACGCCCTCTGATTTGGGCAAACAATCGTTTGGGAGGCATTGGTAGCACCAATAAATCGGAATTGCTATTTTTATTTGCCTTGCTAAATTCTTCAGTTAATCATTTGATAATCAAACAATTTTTAAAGTTAGAAGGAGAAAAAGACTTGCTTTTACAAATTAATTTTGTGAAAGAATTTATCAGAGTGCCTACATTTCTTCTTCTTAAACAAACTTCTCCTCTCAAAGCCCAAATTATCCAAAAAGTAGAGCAATTATTAGCGACTGAGCAGGTCAAACTTACTGATTTAGTAGATTTTACAAATGTTCTGGTGCAAAAGTTTGATAGTATAGAAGTAGAAAATGAATTGCTTATTTTAAAAAATCAAGATAGCATTACCAAATGTAAAATCAAGAAAGACAAGGATTTAGTAGAAAGATTTGCGAAAGAAAATACTGAAAACTTGACTTTGAAACAGTTAAAAAGTGCTTTGGTAATAGATGAAAACAAGCAAACTGCACTCAGAAAAGAAATAGATGATTTAGTATTTTGCTTGTACTTCAACACCCAACTCACTGATTTAGAACAAAATAAATATTATCAATATTTGCAAAATGCAAAGAAATAAGGCACTTGGGCAAACCTTTACAGAGGGAAAATCGATGTGATAGTAATAGAAGAGCATTATACAAAATAGAGATTTATTTTATTTCAAATAATCCTCTGCAATTTTCTTTAAGAATTACAATTTTCAACTACATTTATATCGACTTTTCTTAGTTAAATTTATTTTTTAATACTTTAATCTATTAAATGAAAATGAATAACGAAAGACGCTTATTTCTTAGGAAAGTGATGGGCTATACAGGTTCTGCACTGATTCTTCCTACTTTTTTAACTGCTTGCGGTGGTTCTGCACTGATTCTTCCTACTTTTTTAACTGCTTGCGGTGGTGGCGAACAACAAACAAGTCAAGATGCTATACAAGTAGATACAACTGCTAATCAAACTACTACATCTACTGCGCCCAAAACTCCATTCTTCAAAATCTCTTTGGCTGAATGGTCTTTGCATAAGATGTTATTTGAGAAAAAATTAGACAATTTGGATTTCCCTGCTAAAGCAAAGAATGACTTTGGTATTGACGCTGTCGAGTATGTAAATCAGTTTTTCAAGGACAAGGCAAAAGATAATGCCTATTTGACAGAGTTAAAAAAGCGCGCTGAT
>JALOMS010000249.1 GCA_025455345.1 Thermoflexibacter sp.
TTCAAATTCATTTTTATCCGAATACAAATTAGCCAAATTGTTGAGGGTCATGGAAACATCTGGCTCGTAAGTTTGGGGGTTGGTCTGCGCCAATCGTTCTCTGATTTCTAAGGCACGTAAATAGGCTTTTTCCGCACTTTCAAATTCATTTTTATCCGAATACAAATTAGCCAAATTGTTGAGGGTGTTTGAGAAAATGCCTTCATTTTCCTCACTATCGTCTATGAAGGTCAAGCATTGCTCATAATAGCGTTGGGCGGAAAGCATTTGGTTATGGTTTTGCAGGAAGTGGGCGTATTCGAAGCAGTTGTCGAAGTTGGCAGAGGCGGAGATAGCCTGCTCGTAGTAGGCGCAGGTGAGGGCGAAGCGGTCAGGATTGTCCCAGTCTAAGGCGGTAAGTTGTGCTTTCATGAGGTATTCTTGGGAGATGTTTTGTATGCCTTCTTGTGCTTTTTGGATTTGTTCTCTGCCTTTTTGCTCCATGCGTAGGTAGTCATGGAGTTCTGCCTTCATGTCTTCTTCTTTGAGTACGGCATTGGCGGCTCGGAAGTCGCCTTGGTCGAAGAGGTCTTTGGCAAGCCGCTGTCTTTGGGTATTGATGGGCTTGTTGTAGAAGGTATCGTAGAGCTGTGCGACTTGCGCCTTGAAAGCCTCGATTTCTTGGATTTTTTCTTGGCGCAGGGCATCTATGTCCAATGCCATGATTTTGAAGTCCTCATCATCGGGGTATTGCGCTATTTTTTGCTGATTTTTCTCAAAATCAGCATTGAGCTTGTCCAAGTCTGCTTGGAGTTTTTGGTAGTCAAGGGATTGGTAGGTGATGTAGGTGATTTTGTCCCTTGCTACGTTGTCGCCTGTGCCGTGGTGTATTTGTTCTGTTTTCATGGTGTTTTTTGTTTTTTTGCCCCTATCCCCAACTGCTTTCTCCTGCTGGGAAAGGGGGGGTTGTTTTTTTGCCCCTATCCCCAACCCCTTTCCCCTTCTGGGAAAGAGGCTTTTGTTTTTATTTTGTGATTTTGTTTCCGCCTACGTTATCTCCTGTGCCGCTATGTGTTTGGGTGATAATCGTACTATTTTGCACATTTTGGAAGGTTTGGTTATTATTTCCTGTGATGCTTAATGTATTGATAGTCTGTTGTACAGCTTCTTTGTTTTCTTTTTGCACATATTTCTCTATCAATTTCTCAAATACAGCTTTTAGCGTTTCATCACTTTCCAGTGCGGTTTGCAGGTATTCGTTGAACTCTGCTTGGAAATCAGTATTATCAGGATTTTGTTCTACACCTTTCAAGACTAATTGTCCTACTTTTTCTTTGGAGAAAACGCCTTTGACTTGGTTGTAAATATCTTTGACGATTTCGCCACCACCTGCGCCAAGTGTGGCAACAGTAACTTCTTTTCCACCTGCTTTCCAGAAAGAATAAAGCACTTCGTAAGTATTTTGAATAATTTGAGGAATGGTCATGGGTTTTATTTGTTTTGTGTTTTCTGAATGTATTGGAGTATTTATACTATTTATCATTACTTTCATTCTATCGCTAAAATCTATGTCAGCGACCGCACCTTTGAGGACAAACTCTTTTTTGAGCCTTGCATAGACTTCTCCTAAGTCGTATTTGTCTAATTCCTCAAATAGACCTACATAGTCTATGCGGTCTATCATGGCGAGTAGTTCTTCTTTGGTTTTCATCTTGGGTGAAATTTGGGGAGTAGGTATTACATTGATAAAAAAAGAGTTACAAGTTTTCCAACTCATAACTCATCAAAATTTTTTGTTAGATAGTCTTAGTGAATGTCTTGACCTGTAATCTTGAATTCCCAATCGTCTGCGGACTGAGCGACTTCTAAGGCTACGTGTTCTAAGAACTCTACGGTAACATCGGAGAAGTGTACATCTGCTAAAACTTCTAAGTAGTCGTGGTGAATGACAAACTTAGAGAAGTGCAAGTGATTGTTTTCTTCTATCAGAGCCTTAAAATCCACATTGGGGTACTCATCTAAGAAGCAAACTTTGGACATGAGCATGAGCATGAGGTCTTGCCCGCGCTGTTTGAAAAAACCCCTCACGCTTTGCGACCTTCCGTCGGGAAGGCGAAGGCTGATGATACAGATGTCATCTGTATATTCTATGTAAGTTCCATCTAATTTTTCAGCTAACTTGACAAAATATTCTTTGCGCTTTACATTATGCTCCATTGGTTTATGATAGGTTTGGTGTTTGCCCTAAATGTAGGTATTTTAAGAAAAAAAACAAAAAAAATCAGAAAAATTATAAATTAACCTTTATCCATTCTTCTGGAGCATACGTCATTCGATTACTTTTAACCTGTTGTGCTATTTTCTCTTGAGCGTTGATGATAGACTTGCTTATCATTTTGTGGCTGACGCTTTCGTCTGCTTTCATGCCCATTTTTACCATGATTTGTTTGAGATTCTCTGTTACAAAAGGCTGAAGTGCGGCATCTTCCAAAGAAGTATAGAAGACGGGAGTTGCTTGGGGTGCTATTGTTTTGAGCTTTGCTAAGAGTTCTTCATCATTGGTTCTCAAGGGGAAATGCTCCAAAATGAGGCACCGCACAGGAATTTGTTGGGCTTGTAGGTTCTCTATTACTCTTTTCTCTAAGGCATTTGCTTGGAATATTGCTACTTGGTTAAACGCCAAAATAGACGTATCATCTCCTTTCTGGAATTGATAGAAAGGGATTTCTTTTTGTTCTAAAACAAAGCAAACTTCTTGGTAAGTCTTCTCAAAATGTGTAAATATAAAGGCTTTATGACCTGTTTTTGTGATTTCAGAGAGGTCTTCGTATAAGCCTTGAAATTTATACGGCTTGCTCATCCATACTTTTTCTTGGAAAGTAGGCTCGCTATTGCTGAATATTTTTTTTAGAAAAGATAACATTGTCTATTGGATTAAGTGATTTGTAAAACAATCATTTTCTGTAAAATGCGCTTTAGCTTTTTTACTCCATTTGTACACTCTGAAGCGTATCATACATTGCATACGTACTCCAATTTTACAAAAAAATAGGGACAATATTAGTTTAATTCCCTATTTTTTTACTCAACGAATGGTATAACCCAAAGAAATATTCCAAAAAGAAGAGGGCGAGAGATTGTTATAATCTTCGTTGGGGAGTTGGACAGGAATGATGTAATTCCAAGTAATTCCAAGTCGGAAATTATTTACAGCAAACCGCACAGGAATCGCAAAGTTCCACGCCATCAATCCAAATACCTGTTGTTCTTGCGTTTGTACAATTGGTTGAGGAATTGGGCGATTGGGATTGCGATTTTGTAATCTTCTTTGCACCCAAGGTCTTTGGTAGGCTCGCTCAAATTGGGTTTGGGTAAACCGTCCCAAAGGAACAGATTCCGTTCCCAATAAAGCAGAAATATTGGGCATGAAGGTAATCTTATCTATGAATCCTACGTCTTTGATTTTCGCATAGCCCGCAATATTTAGGCTCAGATTGTGCAGATTTTCCTCTCCAAAGGCATATCCATAATTAGCACTCACGTTCCAATATCCAAAATCATAATTTGTATAAGCATTTAATCCGTTTTGTATCAATCCACTCGTATTGGGGTTAAAAAAGAACCTATCATAGCTCAAAGAATACGTCCAGTCTTCGGTCAGTTCTCCATTGTACCCTAAAGATAGCAGAGTCAAGCTATAATTGGGGTCAGTCCCACTGTACCAAAAACCTGCAACCGAGCCAAAAAGTCCTGTCTTGTGGTAATAGGTCGCTGTTGCTGTAAGTGCTGATTGGTTTAGCCCAAAATCTCGCCCATACGAGAGTGCGCGATTGAGGTAATTGATTCTAAGGCTTAGTTCCGAAGCATTTGCCTGAGTAGTTTCGGCTACAAGGCTATCTGTCTCTTTTTGAGATGCCTGTTGGGTGAGGTCTTGAGCATATATATCTACCAAAGACCAGCAAAAAATAAGGATAAGGAAGGCTTTTCGCATAAATTATTCCGTATTAAAGTGTAATTATGTACTCATACAATAAAACCCTGCAATAATCATTCATAGCAGGGTTTTTATCAAAAAACAAACGAGAAATCTAATGTATTATTTCAAGGTAATGACTTTGACTACCTCGCCTCTACTAATCGTAACGCTCTTGTCGCAAGTTCCATCACCAAAATCAATTCTAATAGGTTCTTTGTCGTTTTGAGGAGTAATCAACTGAACTCCGCTTACAGGATACGGCACTTTTTCCTTGAAACAAGCTACTTTTTTAGTAATTGGCGAAAGTGTAGTAGTAGTAAAAGGAACACCATTACGAGCAACTCCTGTGCCTTCAATCGTTACTTTGTATTCTGATTCCATCATATTAGGAGATAGATTGAACGATTGGGTAATAGTTACATTTCTTGATGCGGTTTGCCCATTGGAGAAAGTCAATTTGATATTTACCAAAGAGGTCTTTTGTACCATTTTGGAGGTAATATTCAATCCATTGTAAGTCGTTACCACAGTCCCTTCTATTTTTTTGTCTTCTACCGAGTAATTTTCAAAAGTAACTGTACACTTGCTGTTGGGCTTGCGAAAAGCATCTGTATGTACGGCAATAATCTTTCCTTTTCGTGTTTTTCCATCTCTCCCTACGCACCCATTCCCAAAATCTATCGTTACAGTCTTGCTTGCTTTATCGTGTGTAATCTTCGCACAGGAAGCAAACTTATTTCCTTCTTCTACTCTACCATTGCTGATAGAAGTAGATACATCGGAGGCATCTTCTACGATTACATCTATGTCATCATTTACCCTGTCCAATTCATTATCTGTTTCTACGGCATTACTATCAAATCCTAATTTATCCCTTAGTTGATTGCAAGATGTACTCAATAAACTCATTAGTATCAATGCCATGCTAAATTTTAAAATGTTCTTTTTCATGTTTCTTTTATGATTTTGTTTTAACCTTTCATTAATTTTTATGTACAAGTTTTGTTTTTTATATTCCCTTAGATTGTACATTGTTTAAAAGGTTTAATCATTACAAAAAAAAATAGGAATGTGGAAAAATTTTCCACATTCCTAAAATGACACATTCAATGAGGATAAAAAGTAGTACGCATTGCTATGGTCTTTTTGCCAAAGGCTTCAGTTCTGTCAAATCTGCTATTTTTATTGGTTTCCCTGTTTCTATACTTTTTCTTGCGGCAATGCCAACTAAGATAGACATTGCTCCGTCTCTTGTGCCTGCCGATTGTCGATAAGGGTCAGAGGCATTGGGATAGCGAAAGATTTTATCTTTGAGTCTGCCATCACCACCGCCATGTCCTTCTGAATGAGGGACTTTGAATACTTGCAAGCCGCCAAAACTCGTCCATAGATGAATTTCGTCATAATCTTTCATGTCCACAGATTGATTTTCTTGAATCCATGCTTCTAACCTGCCCTTTGTTCCGTTGAAAGCAATCCTATAGCCCTCATAAGGCGAGTAAGTTGTCAAAGAATAACTTACTTGAACCCCATTGGCATAGCGTATCTGTGCCGCCATCTTGTCATAAATATTAATGTCTTCTTTGAAAACGCACCCATCTCTCAAGTAGCCATCAAACTGCTCATTCGCCGCATAGAGAGCCATCAGTTCCTTGCTCTTGCTCATATCCCAATAAAACTGACACTGACTTTTGTGCGGGCAAGGGCGGCAGTTGGTACTTCGTAGCGAGCCATTTTTTCCATAAAAATCGAGCGAGCCAAATCCAAACACTTCTTCGGGTTCTGATTCTAACCACCAATTCAACAAATCAAAATGATGAGTTGCTTTATGCACAAAGAGAGTCCCTCCTTTTTCTTTGAGTCTATGCCATCGCCTGAAATAATCTGCCCCATGATATACATCTAAGTACCAATGAAAATCCACAGAAGTTATTTTTCCTATTGCTTCGTTTCTCAGCAATTCGTACAGTTTTTGGCGATGCGGAGAGTAGCGATAATTGAACGTAACTGTAACTTTTTTGCCTGTGCGTTTTTCTGCTTCTAATATCGCTTGGCACTTCTGCTCATCAGTAGTCATGGGTTTTTCGGTGATGATATTTGCACCCATTTCCATGCCTTTGATAATAAATTCGTGGTGCGTCGCATCTACCGTAGTAACGATTAATGTATCAGGCTTTACCTCTTTCATCATCTTCTCAAAGTCCGTGAAAGTAGGACAGTTAAGCTCTAAGCCTGCCTTTACAGTATTTACGCGCCCTTCATTAATATCGCATAGCCCCACAAACTCTACTATATCGCTATATGATTTTAAGACATCGCGCCCCCACATACCTGCTCCTCTCACACCAGTTCCTACCATTGCCAATCGCATTTTTGCCTTGGGTTTGGCTTGCATTTCCAAAGGATTTAGCAAAACACTCCCCGCAACTACTGCACTCGTTTTTTGTAGAAATTTTCTACGATTGATTTCATTTTTGTCATTATTTTCCGGTTTCATATTATTTTGAACAGTTTAAATATGGTTTTAGCATAAAAGTAAAGAAAAAAACAGGAATGTGGAAAATTTTTCCACATTCCTATGTTATTATAAGTTTGATTTAGTGTTTATTTCCCTTAAATAATTTTTAATCATAGTAAAAGATAGTTTTGTATAAAAAAAAGCAATATTCATATTAAAGCCGTATATTTGCTTTGAAATATATATCGCAAGGTGTTCCCCTTTTTTAATACTATTTTTTATCGAAAAACAATTATATTGAACTTTTTTATGCCTTTTTTTCATATTCTTAAACTCTTACTTTGTTTTTTGCTATTATCCTTGTTTTTGTCTTCTTGTCAAAAAAAAGAAAAAAAATATCCAGAAGCTACACAAGGTTATATGGACATTTCCTCATGGAATTTTGAAGCGAATGGGAATTTACCTTTGAATGGGGAATGGTCGTTTTATTGGCAGAAATACTTGAGAGGAACGGATTTTAACCGATATGTTTCAGAAGCCTATCCTAAAACTCCTATAAGTTGGACAGATATAACAATAAACGGCAAAAGTTTGCCATCGGAAGGTCATGCTACCTATCGACTTAAAGTATTTCTCCCTCATATCTACCGCAATCAGGTCTTAGCAATCAGGGTAGGAATTATTACTTCGAACTATGCACTCATCGTACAAAATCGCCTGCT
>JALOMS010000250.1 GCA_025455345.1 Thermoflexibacter sp.
AAATTATTCCCCCCTTGCGCTTCTAACTTGCCAACTAAGTGCGGATGATTGGAAAAATAGGCAATAAGTTGGTCTTTTTCCAATTTTATTTCCATTTGTCCATAAACTGCTTGCTCATATACGCCTACATAATCATTCATAGGCAAGGTTGGCTTATTTTTTTGGGCTACTTTTGCTCTTTCTGTTTTTATTCTTTCTGCTTCTTCCTTCATTCCCTCTGCATCCGAATCAAAAAAAGCCTTGTTATAGTTTCTATATGGCTGTTTCAAAAAGGCATCAACTATCTGATAACGAAGGGATAAATAAGCAGTATTTTGGTCAGTATTAGTCAGTACAATTACGCCTAATTTTTCTTCGGGGAGAAAACAAGTAGAAGTAACAAAGCCGTCTGCTCCTCCCGTGTGTTCGAGTAATCTCTTTCCCGCATAGTCCTGAATACCCCACCCCAATCCATACAAGGAAAACTGCCTTCGGTAGAACGAACTTTTATTGGGAGATACGATGGTATTAGCAGTCCATGTTTTCATAATTGCTTGTTTACTAACAATTTGCTTTCCTTCAAACCTTCCCGTGTCCAACTGCATGATTAACCAATTGGCTACATCTTTGACCGAAGAAACCATGCTTCCTGCTGGCGCAAGTGCGTCTATCTGAGGGTAAGGAATTTTGATTAATTTGTCATCAAAAATGGTATGAGGAACAGCTACATTGTCGGACTGCGGAATTTCTGCCGCAAGCATGAGGGTACGGCTCATCTTGAGCGGTTTTACCAAACTATCTCGGACAAATTCTTCCCACTGCCTATTTGTAACCATGGGAATTATCTCCCCTGCTGTCAAAAATCCAGCATTACAATAGCCATAACGTGTGCGGAAATCGTAGATAGGCTTATTTTTACCAAATCTTTCCATGACTTGCTTTCTACTCAAGTTGCTCCCCCAATAGGCAAAATCTCCTTGAAATGTTTTTAGCCCTACCCTGTGGCAAAGCAAGTCGCGAATAGTAACTTCTTGGGTAATAAAATTATTAAATAGTTTAAAATCAGGGAAATACTTTATTACTTTGTCATCTATTGAGAGTTTTTTGCTGTATTCGAGCATACACAAAGCCGTAGCAGTAAATGCCTTTGAGTTAGATGCTATCATAAACAAAGTATTCTCATCGACCTTTGCTGTCTTGCCAATTTCTCTTGTCCCATAACCCTTGCTAAAAATCACTTTTCCATCTTTGACGACTGCCACAGCCATCGCTGGAATTTGCCAAAGTCGCATCGCTTCAGCCACATATATATCAATACTATCTCTCACAAAATTAATACTTTGTGAATAAGAATTTAGGCTAATTAATAACCATAATGATATAGCTTGTATTATTTTTTTCATTGTCAAATGATTTAGGATAAGTAACAAAAATATGAATTTAATCAATATCCAAAAATAGGCGTATATCTTGAGCAAATCTACACCAGAAATTTATCATAAAAAGCCTTCGCAAGTCTTAACAAAGCCTCCTGCCGTTTCCCTTTGCCAAACACATCAATTCCTTCTACGTCCAATTTTGTATGACCAGGTAACGAACCTGGCGTATCATTCACATCTACAATGTAAATTTTCCCATCGTCTTTGTTCCTAAGTATATCTAATTCCGCGTATTCCACATTCATTTCTCTGCAAAGAGCTATGATTTTATCTATTTCTTCCTCGTTGAAGACTTCCGTAGTTTCTTTGATAAATGCTTTTTCCGTAACATCAGAAAATCTTTTCTTGGCAGAAATAAACTTGAAATATACAAAAGGTATCAAATCCTTAAAAACAGGAACACGGTACTCTGATACATAATTTTCATCTTGTATATTATTGATAACCAATTGATAAATAAACCCTTCTTTTCTTTCTTTGATAGGACACCGCACGATTGAAGCACTTTTTTTGGCATTGATGTCGCCCTTTTCTACGGCTAATCCTTCAAATGTAAGAGGGTCTATTTCAGTATTATAGCCAAATATTTGTTTGAAAACCGTTCCTACGCGCGTTTTGCTAATATCAGTGCTATAAAGATTGATGACTTGCTTATTTTTGGCAATCTCTATCAGTTGTGGGCTGGGTTGTTTGAAAGTAGTATCATTCCAATTCATCACCAAATCATAATCTCCACGAATGTTTGTCGTAATTTTGAAATTGAGTAGATGTACAATATGCCAAAAGGGAGTCCTTCGCATAATAGGCGTGGGATAAATCAAGATTTTCCTTGCGGGCAGATTGCCAAGCTCCAGCTTAGCAGACAAGGCTTTTAGTTCTTTCTTTTTTTTCCAATCATTATACGCCTTGCCCAAAGGTCGTAAAAATGGAAGATTATGATAAACAATCTGTTTGATAGTCATATTTATTATTTTATTGCTTTTCAGTAAAATTACTATTTTTGTAATAAAGAGCATTACAATACAATAATATTTCACTGATTTTGCCAAATAAAGCCTCAACGCTTTTTTAAATTAGAAAATATAGAAACAACATGAAAATTATAAAATTACTCATTCGTTCTTTATTGGTATTTGCTTTATTGATACTAATCCTTTTACTTAGTGTTTTCTTTTTTGCAAAGAGTAAACTTACTGAAAATGAATCACCTATAAGTATGTATGAGGCGTTTCCGCTCTCTCAAAATACCAATGTGATTATGTGCCTTTTTGCTCACCCCGATGATGAAATCTCAGTAGCAGGGACGGTATATAAATTAAGCCAAAATCCTAATAATCAAATTATTGGCATTTATCTTACCAAAGGAGAGGCAGGTGGGACAGGCGGATTGGTAAGCCAAGAAAAGTTAGGCGAAGAGCGCACCAAAGAATTACAAAACCTTTCAAAAATACTTGGTTATAAGCATTTAGAAATATTTGGATTTCCTGATAGCGGCTTACCTAAGGTAGATTCTATCGCAGTAAAAGCAAAAATCATAGAAGTTATATACAAATATCGCCCTAATATCATCATTTCTTTTGACGATAAGGTGGGCTTGTACGGGCATCCTGACCACTTACTGACTGGCAAATGGGCAAAATCCATTTGTGAAACTTACCAAGCAGTAGATAGCTTTCCTGTGCAGCAACTTTACTGCCCTACACTTTCCAAAGGCATGATTAATATTGCTCTTTCTATTGCGGAGACTTTCAAACGAAACTATCCCAAAGAACCCGAAAAAGGGCTTCCCCCGCCTTCATTTGCGGTAGATATTAGTGATGTGGGGGTCTATAAACTACAAGCGATTCAAGCACATCGCACCCAAAAACGCACCTTTGACGATGTTTTTCCCTTGCACGACCAAATCTCCCCCCACATTTTCTTCCGTTTGTTTGATAGGGAATATTTTACCTTACAAGTACAAAAGAAATAATAGCCCTCATAAACAATCCAAACTTTATTTTACCTTTGGACATAAAAAGGAAAAATGAAGGCATTATTAGACAATTATTACGAAGATTTTTTTGGACAAACCATTATAAAAGAAGTAATTATGGAATCAGTGATTTGCATTGATGGCGTAGTAGGTGCGGGAAAGACTACGCTGGGGGAAATTTTGTCAAAAGACATGGATTTACTATTTTTTAGAGAACCCGTAGATAACAATCCCCTATTGGATAGATTTTACTATGACCAAAAGCGGTATAGCTTTCCTATCCAAATCTATTTCCTCAACAAGAGATTCAAAATGCTCAAGGAAGCCTCCCAACTTGACGGATGTATCATGGATAGAAGCATTTATGGAGATGTAATCTTTGCGCGCTTGCTCATGGAAGGCGAACTCATGTCGCGCGAAGAGTTCAACTTGTACGAAGAGCTTTTATTCAATATGTTAGAGCATATAGAGCGACCTCGCCTCATGGTTTATTTGGATATTACAGTGGACAATGCCATAGCACGAATCGCAGAAAGAGGGCGAGAGTACGAAAAAGTAGTCCCACGCTCCTATTGGGAAGACCTCAATCAACATTATAAAAATTATTTTTCTAATTACAACCTCTCCGAACTATTGATAATAGATGTCAATGAGTTAGATGTCAGACACAGTACAGAAGATAGAAATTATGTGATGGGATTGATAAAAGAAAGATTGGCTGATGAAAAAGATTTGATAGAGAGTTCTTTGCAGGGAAAGTGGTAAACTACCCAAATAGGTAAGTCTGGACTAATTAGAATTTCAAAAAAAGTAGTTAGGAGGCATTTGTACAGCTAAATTCTAATATTTTTATTATTTATTTAATGGACAAAAAAATACTAAAAGCACTGATTTAGAAAAAAATAATTATATCCAGACAAACTTTTTGCAAAGATTAAATCTTTGAAACATTCACTGCATTTAGCCCTTTTTTGCCTGATTTTACATCAAAAGAAACAGCATCATTCTCACGCAATTTCGCTCCGTCTGTTACCTCGCTAATGTGAACAAAAATTTCTTTGTTTGTACCATCTTCTACAATAAAACCATAACCTTTGGCTTCATTAAAGAACTTTACTTTACCTGTTTTCATTCAAAATTGAAATTAAAATTAAAAATTTAGCACTCTTTTGCTTGTAAAGGTAGTGAAAATAATGTATAAACCTAATGAATTAGTTATTTTGTAAAATAAGTTAATTGATTCTTAATATATTATTGATTAAGTAGATATTCAAATTGTCCACAAGTTCGAGGCTAAGTCTTGACCTTTTAGAGGCTGTCTGAAAAGTCCTTACGGTTAAGTAATTCAACTTTCATAAATGCTGGATTACTTAGTAGATTTTAAATTTGATAGGTAAAACCATTCTTTGGCGCACAGGAATCCCTCTTTGCTTGCCAACATTCCATTTGGTAGCTTTTAGTACACGTAGATTTTCTTCATTCAATATTGTACTATCTCCTTTGACAACCTTAAAATCAGTCAGTAAGCCATTTTTTTCTACTGTAAACTGTATAAAAACTTTGGAATCTCCTAAATATTTTGGTGTTGGAATTTTTATATTTTGAGTCAAATATTTATAAAAAACCTCAAAACCACTTTCGGGTTCTGCATTATCTTCTACGACACAAATTATTTCTTCTGGTATTTCTTCTTCATTCTCTACTTGCCTAATTTTAACATGGTTAGCGATTTCTTTATTTTCACGTATCATATCAAACGGGTGTAAATCTAAATCTACTAATTCATCTTCTTGGTTCTCTCTTGAATCATTAGAAATAAGATTTATGATATTGATTGGAGAAGAAACAGTTTCATCAGGAGCAAATTCACTCGTCAAGTCCAACAAAAAGCCTTCTATATATTCCTCATCAAAAGTTTCTATAATTTTAGGTTGCACAAGCACGGGTGGTGGCGGTGCTGGGCAGTAATTATTAGGAATATCTATCATTTGCTCTATATCACCCGTAAGTGTCTCAAGTATTTGATTTTCATAACTTTTCCACTCAAAGGCGGTCAAAGTAAGGGAAAGACTTACCGTTAGTCCCAAAAGATAACGCAAACCAATATTTTTGCTCCAATTGCTTTTGTCGAAGTAGTCCATGATTTTTAAAATAGAAAATGAGTTCGTATTTTAAACCATAATGATTCGAGGAAGGAAAAAGATACAATTCTTGTTTTTATTTTCCCACTGCTACAATCCCACTGGTTCAAGGCTAAGCCTTGAACCTTTTTTAGTTGCGAGCGCAACGCTTGTACCAGTGGGAAAAACGCATTTTAGAATCTGCCAAAAGAAAAGCCAAACTGCAAAGTAGGTGCGCTAAGGTCTTTGTTAGGATTAATGCTAAAGGTCTCTTTGCCAGACATAAAGTTATAACCTACTCCCGCAAAAATCTGCATCCAAGGAAACATATTGACTTCTACATTGGCAGTAGGATTGACGGTAAAAAAGGAGCTGGATACTTGTGCGTCATCATAACCAAATCCAATGTTGCGCTCGTCTATCATAAACGCACCCCCAATTTTGGCACTGAAATTCAAATGAATCACTTTTTTAGGAAAAAGTTTGAATCCTACTAAGCCTCCCGTCTGAATCAAGCGAATATTGCGGTTATCTGTCGTAATACTACCAGAGGTATTGCCCCAAGTGCTAATGTCCGTAGGTGCGAGAGAGGTCAAACCATACAAACCTATGTAAAAACTGCGATTGAACAATACGCCACCCTCTGCGCCAATAGAATAAAAGTTTTGAATTTTTGACCCATTCGCATACGTCATCTGATTGAGTACAGAGCCAAAACCTGTGATGCGTGATTTGCCAGAAAACAAGGTTTGCATTCTTTCCTCACTTTGAGCATGAGCAGAGATAGCTATTACAAAGAAGGCAAAAAATAAAATTACGAATTGATTTTTGATAAAAATGTTTTTTAAAGTTCTCATTTTAAGGAATATATTAAATTTTTTATATAAATTAATTTGACTTTTTTTGTTTTAACAGCAGTCATTTTCTGTGTTTACATACCTAAGACAATCTACTTTGGGCTTACCCCTATTTCATTCCTAAAAAATTTTTAAACTTTTTTATTTCTTTATCAAAAACCTCATAATCACCATATTGCAAAACATATCAGAGAGATATGGTAATAAAAAAATACCATTCCCTCGAAGAAAATGGTATTTTCAGAAATCAATGAGCAATATTTATCAACAAGTCAAGTATTAACCTTGATAAGTGTTCTTGCTTTATGTCAGTTGCAATTGAGTAAATCCTCCATCTACCGCAATTTCAGCCCCTAAGATGTAAGACGAGTCATCGGAAGCTAAGAACAAAGCGGCTTTAGCGATTTCCTCTGGTTCTCCTATTCGTTTCATAGGGTTTTGGGAAGCCAGCGTGCTAATCATTTGTTGTACTACTTCTGCTGATAAGCCGGGCATGTCTAAGATAGGAGTACGAGTAACTCCCGGACTTACCATGTTTACCCTAATTTTGCGCGGGAGTAATTCGGTAGATAGCGTTCTGGCGACGGAGCGTAACCCTGCCTTGCTGGCGGCATAAGCACTCAGCGAATGTTGTCCAATTTGATTAGAAATAGAACCATTCAATACGATAGAACCACCGTCATTCATCTGGGGCAAAGCCGTTTGTATCAAGAAATATACACCTTTGAGATTGATATTGAGGACTTCGTCAAAA
>JALOMS010000251.1 GCA_025455345.1 Thermoflexibacter sp.
ATAGGACTGTGGCAGAAGTAGAGAAAATGTTAGATATTATTGTAGAGAGTGAGAAACAGCCTGATATAGTGCAGATTAGTGGAGGAGAGCCTACGATTCACCCTGACTTTTTCGAAATCTTAGACATAGCAAAGACAAAACCAATCAGACACTTGATGATTAATACCAATGGTGTAAGAATAGCCAAAAGTAAGGAGTTTACACAAAGGTTAGCAAGTTATATGCCTGATTTTGAGATATATCTACAATTTGATTCTTTCAAAAAATCTACTTTGGAAAGCATAAGAGGTGAAGATTTGAGAGAAGTGCGAATGAAGGCTTTGGAGCATCTCAACGAATTTAATCTTTCTACCACATTGGTAGTAACCTTGCAAAAAGGACAAAATAATGATGAAATTGGAGAAATTATTGATTTTGCACTAAAACAACCGTGTGTGCGAGGGGTTACTTTTCAGCCGACTCAAGTGGCAGGTCGCTTAGAAAATTTTGACCCTGCGACAGACCGTTATACATTGACCGAAATTCGCCAAGATATTTTGAGGCAGTCCCCCATTTTTACTCCTAATGATATTATCCCTGTACCATGCAATCCTGACGCTTTAGCTATGGCTTACTGCCTGAAAATCAACGGACAAATCCTTCCTTTGACCAATCTCATAGACCCTGTTGCTTTGTTAGATAGCAGAAATACTATCGTATATGAGCAAGATGAAGCAATGAAACATCATATCTATCAACTTTTTAGTACGGGACTGCCCTCCGACAAAGTGGCAGATAAGTTACAAGAAATGTTTTGTTGCCTGCCTATGATAAAAGCTCCAGAATTGAAGTATGAAAACCTATTTAGGATTATTATCATGCAATTTTTAGATGCCTACAACTTCGACGTTAGAACTGTAAAAAAATCATGTGTGCATATTGTTCACAAAGATGGGCATATCATTCCTTTTGATACAATGAACCTCTTTTACAGAGATGATAAGGTCAATAGATTGAAAGAAATACAGGAAAAATAGGAGGTTTTATCGTAAATCTATTGGAAACAATTACTTAAACTAAAAATGCGTATTATAACCTTTTATTTCCGACTAAAGTCAATTAGATTTGCATAAAAATTATACAGTCATAAATAAGCCTTATAGATTACTTATATCGTTTTAAAGTAAAAAACTGTATATAATGAATTGATTGTTTATACTTTACATTTATTTATGATTTATAACCAATAATTTATAATTATTTAAAAGCCAATATTATAACAATGAGTGAAATAAAATGGGAGAAAATACGAGATTTTGAAGAAATCCGTTTTGAATATTTTGAAGGCATTGGTAAAATTACTATTAATCGCCCTCACAAACGCAATGCTTTTACCCCTTTGACAGTCAAAGAAATGATAGAAGCGATGACCTTCTGCCGATACGATGACCAGATAGGGGTAGTGATATTGACAGGAGAGGGTTCGGAGGCATTTTGTAGCGGTGGCGACCAGAGTGTAAGAGGGCATGGGGGGTATGTAGGTGGAGATGGTGTTCCGCGATTGAATGTGCTTGATTTACAGAAACTCATACGCTCTATACCTAAGCCAGTAATTGCAATGGTAGCTGGTTGGGCTATTGGTGGGGGGCATGTGCTACACGTTGTATGTGATATAACAATTGCGGCTCAGAATGCAAAATTTGGTCAAACGGGTCCCAAAGTAGGAAGTTTTGATGGAGGCTTTGGTGCGTCCTATTTAGCACGCATCGTGGGGCAAAAGAAAGCAAGGGAAATCTGGTTTTTGTGTGATGTGTATGACGCAAATGACGCACTTCAAATGGGACTTGTCAATAAAGTAGTTGATTTAGATGATTTGGAAAAAGTTACGGTGGAGTGGTGTAAGAAGATATTAGAAAAATCTCCCATTGCCTTGCGTATGCTTAAGAGTGCTTTTAATGCCGAACTCGACGGGCAAGCAGGTATCCAAGAGTTGGCAGGAAATGCGACCTTGTTATACTATCTTTCTGATGAGGCAAAGGAAGGCAAAAATGCTTTCATGGAGAAGAGAAAGCCTGACTTTTCTAAATTCCCTAAGTTCCCATAGAATAGATTAGATAAAAAAGAGGTAGGCAATTGGTTAAAAAAATTGCCTACCTCTTTGTTTTATTTTAGAAAACCTATTTGTTAAGATGATTAATCACAACCAATATCGTCTATTGCCCAAGTACCTTCCACTTCACAAATATCAATGTCTTCAGAGATACACTCTGCACCATCTTCTGCGACAAACTTTACATCCCATACATCACAATCCACTAAAACGACGACTGCTTCATTAGGCTCCAATACTTCATCTTTTCCTAAGATGTCATCGCCCCATGTTTCTTTGTCTATAGGGGAGAAATAGATATGGTCTATTGCCCAAGAACTCTTATTAACAATTTTAATTTTTGACGCACGCAAAGAAGAGGACTTCATAGATGTCAAAAATGTAATTGCAAAAATAGTTAAAACTCCAAAGATTAAAATATTCGAAATACGTCTCATTGTCTTATTTGTATTAATGATTAATGATAATAAGTAAAAGTAAATCTCGTGCCAAAATGTTAAAATCTCTATTAATTATCTTCGCGATTAATTATCTTCGCGATTAATTATCTTCGCGCCCGTCTCCGTCGCAGTCGGCATTGGTAATTTCCCAAGTTTCATGTTCGCATATCATCTCATCATAACCTAAGCAAGTCCCTCCGTCTTCTAATACTAATTTAATGTCCCATCTTCCACATTCTAACAATACAATCACAGATTCACCTGGCTCCAGTACATCATCATCGCCAAGAATATCATCTTCGTCCCAAGTATTTTTGTCTGGTGGTGAGAAATAAATATGGTCAATATTCAAATCTGACTTATTGACAATTTTAATTTTAGAATCTGTCTGCTCATGCTTTTGAGACGGCATAAACGACGTAACTAAAATAAGTAGTAATAAGGCAAGAATGTCAAACGCTAAATTTTTCATGCAATTGTGTATTTTAGTAAAAAATGATACAGTGCAGTCTTATTAGATAGTATTGTAAAATAAGAGAAATAGTAGGCTAAATTTGGTGTAATTTATATTTTTCTTATGAATTTTCCAAAATTATGTGGTGCATTTTCCCAGAAAGTTGTTTTCCCAATAATCCTTCTAATTCTCGACTGATTTGAGCAATTTTAACAATATCTATGCCTGTTTGGATATTCATCTGCGAAAGCATATAAGTGGTATCTTCTGTGGAGATATTCCCTGTTGCTCCCTTGATGAAGGGACACCCGCCTAATCCCCCAAAAGCAGTATCAAAATAACTTACTCCCGTTTCCATAGCCGCAAGCATATTAGCTAAACCCTTACCTTCTGTGTCGTGCAAATGCAGAATGACTGGCATATCTTTGGTCATTGCTAATATATTTGTCATCATTTCTTTCATTGCCAATGGATTACCCATTCCCGTAGAGTCTGCCAATGCTAACTCATCTACTCCCAAATCTATGTGTTGTCTTGCCAAGTCGAGAACATGTCCCTTGGCTATTTTGCCCTCATAACGACAGCCAAAAGCGCATTGGATGCCGCCTCTCACCGTAATTTGGGCTTTTTTTGCCTCTCTCACCATATCTTTGAACTCTTTGAGAGCCTCTAACAAAGACATATTCGTATTTTTGCGGCTATGTGTATCGCTGGCAGAGATAGAAATAGATAGGTGAGTCGCCCCTGCTTTGATTGCCCTTTCTAAGCCTTTCATATTGAGGACTAAAGCACTGAAAATAACATTTTTAGTCTTATCGACTCCCGCAAATACTTCCTCCGCATCAGACATCTGTGGAACAAATTTAGGATGGACAAAAGCCGTAAGTTGGATACGTCTTAGCCCAGCCTCAACTAATCTATTGGCAAATTCTATTTTCTTTTCTGTGGGAATTAATATTTTCTCACTTTGCAAACCATCTCTTAAGCCTTGTTCTTCTATGATAATTGAATGTGGGAAGGTACTCATTGACAATAAGTTTTTTGATAAAAAATAATGTAATTACTCATTGGGTAAGTTGATATTCATTAACCCTAAAGTGAGTTTTGGAAAACAAACATTATAAAAGTTTGCTAAGATAAATTTCTATTTTTTTTAACTATCACTTCAACAACATCTTATTAAAATTTTTGACAAAAAAACGGACTGTCTCATCGAGCATATCTTTTTGGGTATATTGATGCTTGTCTGTAAACTTGGTGATAGGAGCAAACTTGCCTGTTTGGGTTTCTTTCATCTTGCCAAATACTTGATAACGAGAGAGTTTTTTTTGAAAATTGAACTCTACTTGTAGGAAAGATTGGGAAGTAGTGCGCCAAGCATATCCGCTTTCTTTGGCATATAATATTTTTAGGCTATAAATATCCTTGTTATTGATTTTATTATCTACTTGAATTTCAGAACTATATACCAGTTCTTCATTGGCAATATCATTTCCTTGATTGATAAGTCTTATTTCAAGACTATATTTTTCTTTATCTACTTCCGTCAGCTGATAAGCGTAATGTTTTTGCTTAAGACTTACAGTATCTCTAAAACTCCCTGTGGCATCATTAGCGGATACAAATACTGTTTTCCGCTTGCCTTCTAATTGGGTGATGGGCTGTTTTATAGGATTAGAGATGGCATACTCACCAAAAAGTTGATTATAATTAATGACCAAAAACTGCATAACAAAATCAATGGCTTGCTGCTGCGAAATATCTTCTGAAGCTAAGTCTGTGCTAAGAACATCTGTAAGTTGTGCGGCTTCTTTCTTGGCAATCATGCCCCGATTGCTGTGTTTCATCAAGTTATCTGCCAAATCAAAAACTATCTCTACGTGGCTCGTAGGGTCAGATTTCCACTGTTGATTGACTTTTTCTGCAAACATGACCAATACCTTGTACTGTTGTCCTCTTTCCAACTTACCTTCAGTCCATAAAATAGATTGGTAAGCAAGCATTGAGGGACTCCCACTTTTTAAAGCATTGATTTTGAGGCTATACCTTTGAGTTTGTTTGGGGAGAGGGCTGATTTCGTATAAATAGGCATAATCCCCATAATCTACTGTACCCTTGAAAGAAGGAGCAGTTTGTGCAAATAGAAAAGAGGAAAGACCGAACCAACAAAATAAGATTGATAAGACTAATTTTATTTTCATAAGTAGATGTATTTTATATAAAACTCTAAAACATCATAATTTAGTGCAAAGAGAGTGCAATTTAGTCCAAAGCGTACACGAAATTGTAAACCTTTAACAATTTTATAAGAATGAAGCAATTAAATACCTAATTTTTTAAATTTTAAGACTTTTGCTTGCAAATAAAAGTTTTACTTCCTTCTTTTGTAGAGTAAGTAATTGGTCGTATTGGTTTGTATGATTATCAATGATTAAGCAAAATAATAGCCTTATAATCATACTAATTCAAACTCCAAAACATTTCACTGAAATATTTATAAGATTTTAAAAATGAGTATTGTAAACTATTCAAATAAAGGTTTTTGGTGGCGCACTCTCTCTCGATGGTGAGCAGTAACCTTTTTCTTATAGTTTTTGATATACAATCAAATATAAAAGGCTTACTGTTCATCACAGTGGGCTTTTTTGTTTATTATCTTCTAACATCTAATCACCTCATTATTCAATAGTTATTTTTAATATATGAAAACTTTTTATTTACATACAGCAAGCAAAAAGCTATTGGCTGATACATTTACACCTGTGAGTATTTATCTCAAACTCAGAGATAAGTATATCAACACCTTACTGTTGGAAAGTTCGGATTATCACGGTAATGAAAATGCTTTTACCTATATATGTTGCGACCCTATTGCCAAGTTTGAGGTCAAAGACCAAAATATTTCCATGCAATTCCCTGATAATAGTATGATTACCCAGCCAATTACAGATAAAAAAATGGTGGTTAATTACTTAGGTGAGTTTGCTCGTTCTTTTCATACAGATTTCCAAACGACTAAATTCATTAATAATGGGCTGTTTGGGTACATGGCATACCAAGCCGTACAATATTATGAAGACATTTCATTAGAAGAAAAAACGCCTTTGGAAATTCCTTTGGTCTTATACCAAGTTTTCCGATTTGTGATAGCGATTAACCACTTTAATAATGAGTTGTATATATTCGAGCATACCTTAGCAGGCAGTAAAGAGGAGAGCAAAATCCCTCAAATAGAAACACTTATCCGCAACAAAAACTTTTCTGCGTATCACTTTACGCTCGACGGCGAAGAAACCTCTAATATGACCGACCAAGCCTACATAGACATGGTGAGCAAAGGCAAATATCACTGTCAGATTGGTGATGTATTCCAAATAGTGCTTTCAAGGCGATTCCAAAGGAAGTTTAAAGGAGATGACTTTAATGTATATCGTGCATTGCGTTCTATTAATCCCTCTCCCTATTTGTTTTATTTTGATTATGGAAGTTTTAAGATTTTTGGGTCTTCGCCAGAAACTCAATTGGCGATTAAAAACAATCAGGCGGCAATTTATCCTATCGCAGGCACATTTAAGCGCACAGGACACGATGCCCAAGACGCAGAGATGGCACAGAAGCTACTCCAAGACCCTAAAGAAAATGCAGAACATATTATGTTGGTGGATTTGGCGCGAAACGACCTTAGTAAACACTGTGATAATGTGAGAGTTACTACTTTTAAAGAAATACAATATTTTTCTCATGTAATCCACTTGGTTTCTACTATCCAAGGCGAACTTCACAATCAAGACAGTGCCGTACAAATCGTAGCAGATACCTTTCCCGCAGGTACGCTCTCTGGCGCGCCCAAGCACAAAGCAATGCAACTGATAGACCAATATGAAGTTACAAGCAGGAACTACTATGGTGGATGCATAGGTTTTATGGGTTTTAATGGAGATTTTAATCAAGCAATTATGATTCGCTCTTTCTTGAGTCAGCACAACACCCTTTATTATCAAGCAGGCGCGGGCATTGTAGCCAAATCTAACGAACAGAGTGAGTTAGAAGAAGTAAATCATAAACTTCGAGCCTTGCGGACTGCACTGAAAATAGCAGAGGAACAGTCCGAAAATTGGTAAAATAAGAAATTTGCATTATGATTTGGGTTTATATTGAAAAATTTTATTTTTGTATAATAATAAATTTTGTCAATTCAATCACTACTAAGAGTTTAATATTGACAAAAATTCAATGATAATCTCTGTACTAAGCACTCTATTAGGAGTTTAACATTTTATATTTACAAGATTTATCGGCAGAAGAATTTGCGCTATCTGCTAATATTTAAGCCAAATAGCTTATCACAAAGTATATTTATTTAGGAAAATTCTTATTAAACAAGAAAATGATTGATTC
>JALOMS010000252.1 GCA_025455345.1 Thermoflexibacter sp.
ATTCTCTGCAAGCCATCGATGGTAAAACCGCTCGTCTCACGCTTTTTGAGTTATAGCAGGATACCAAGGATACCAACACTGAAGCGGCTTCGAAGTGTATACAGCAGATATATATAGTCCGCTGCATATGAGGAAGATATTTGTTGATGAGTAATTGATGCTCTTCTAAGCCCTTTTCAGTAAGAAAAAAAGCAATCTGATTAAAAAAACGCATGACATAATATTTTATTTTTTGACTCTCCTCACCTTGATACATAATTTCAGCATCACTTATCCAAAAATTACCTATGGAAATACTGACTTGGACAAAATCGCGGTATTGGTTTGGGACGATTTCTTTTCTCAATGTGCCATTAAGAATGAGTAATTGGAGCAAGAAGCTCATTTGTTGTTTGCGTTTTTCCATGAGTTGTCGGAAGTGCATTTTGATTGATTCTATTTTTCTTAGAATATTGACAAAATCACTAAGTAAAAACTTGTACTTATACAACACCGTATAGGTATGAAAAAGACTTTGTAAGACGACTTCCAAATTAATCTTTTCGGGCTGAATCTCTGCCAAATTGGTATCTATTTCAGCTACCAGACCTTCGTACAATTTATAGGCAATCACATTGACATTGGCAAAGTGATAGCAGAGATTACCATGACTGATATTCATTGCTTTGGCTATGTCGCGAACTGTAATATTTTCAAAACCATGCTCGTTGAAAAGTTGCAGGCTTGTATGTAATATTTTTTCTTTGGTTGTCATTGATTATTATGTGCTTGCATTTGCAAAATTACACTATTTAGAACAATTGTTCTTTGTGTTTTTTTTAATTTCATAGAAAACAAAGCATAATTTGGATTTTATTTTGATAGGTGATTAGATTAGTAAAATATTTTCAGTATATTTACCTAAGACAAGAATAGCAATTAAGAATAAGTTGCTGGTCTATTAATCACAAAAATCTTAAATGAATACTTTTAGTAAATATTTTATCACAAAAATGAAACGGTTTGCCCTTTTTATTTGCTTATTATTCCCTATGATTGCTTCTGCCCAAACAACTGCTCAAGATTATTTTGAGCGAGGTTATGAGGCGGCAGAGCAAAAAGATTTGGATAAGGCAGTTGCCAGCTACAATGAGGCATTGCGCTTAGACCCATTTTATATTGATGCCTATTACAATCGCGGGTGGTGTTATATAGAAATGGGAAAAAACAATGAGGCAATTCGCGATTTTAGTAAAATTATAGAGTTAGATAAGGAATACAGAAATGCTTATATGAGTAGAGGAACGGCTCGCTATAACTTAGGAGATTATGAAAAAGCCATAGAAGATTACCTGAATGAAATCAAACTTGACCCTGCTAATAAACAATGCTTTAATAATATTGGGGTAGCAAAGGAGAAACTGAATCAAATGGAGGAGGCGATGATTTATTATGAGAAGGCTTTGGAGCTGGATGCCCAATATGAGGTAGCTACACAAAACAAAAATGCCTTGAAGCATCTGTTGGATAGTTTGACAAATCAGCAAAAATTAGCTAATGTTCAGGGAAATCCAGAGCCAAAAGACGTGGTTTTTGTTACAGCGAAAGATTACTTTGATTTGGGATACAAGGCTGGAGAAGTAGGAGAATACGAAAAAGCCATAGAGTATTTTAATAATGCTATCAATATAGACCGTAACTACCGCCAAGCATACGAAAATCGAGGTTGGATAAAATATCGCATGGAGAAGTATTTATCCTCATTGGAGGACTTGAGCATGGCACTCGATTTAGGAGCAAACAAATGGACATACAATCAAAGAGGCTTGGTAAAAATCAAATTAGGCACATTGGAAGGAGCTATCAAAGATTTTGAAAAAGCCTTAGAAATAGACCCTGAATATACTGTAGCTATCGAAAACAAACGATTGGCACAGAAATCTTTGGACGAGAGAAACGCTAAACTTTATGATAAAGTACCACCGCGTATTTCTATCACCTCACCGAATCTTTCAGAAACAAGAGGGATAGGAGTAGTAAGACTGGACGAGATGGTTACCGTTGCAGGAATAGCCCAAGACGATAGCGGTATCAAAGAAGTGATTGTCAATGGAAATAATGCACAGATACGAGCTAATGGAGAATTTGATGTCCAACTACCTCTTTCTCAAGGCAAAAACCTGATTACTGTGGTAGCTTTTGACCTTAAAGGAAATAAGGCAGAGCAAAGTTTTTCAGTAGAAAGACAAGCGAAAGAAACAGTTGCCGCTTCCAAAGAGCAAGAAGTAACCTCTACTAATGGGAAAAATTATGCTTTGTTAATAGGGACAAACGATTATGATGAGTGGGAAAAATTAAATAATCCTGTGCTTGACGCTAACGCTATCGCAGATGAGCTAAAGACATCTTACAAGTTTGAAACAGAGGTATTGCTCAATCCTAAAAGAGAGCAAATCTTGCTTAAATTGAAAGAGTACGCTCGCAAAAACTTCGAGCCTAATGACCAATTGTTTATTTTTGTTGCTGGACATGGGCATTTTGACGAAGATTATGGAGAAGGATTTTTGGTAGCCAAAGACAGCAAAAAAGAAGATGAAAGCGGAGCGTCTTACATTCCTCATAATACTTTGAGAAATAGTATTAACAATATCAAGTGTAAACACATCTTTTTGGTGATGGACGTGTGTTTTGGAGGTACTTTTGACCCTGTAGTAGCAAGAAGAGGGAATACAAGCGAATATGACAATATTTCTAAGCAAGAATTTATCGCCAGAAAATTGCGTTTCAAAACTCGCCGATATTTGACTTCAGGCGGCAAAGAGTATGTTTCTGATGGTCGTCCTGGTATGCACTCGCCCTTTGCGCGTAGATTGTTGGAGGCTCTAAGAGGCTTTGGTGGCAATGATGGGATTTTGACGATTGGGGAAATCATCACACAAGTAGAAGCTCTCGCTCCAGAGCCACGCACTGGCGAATTTGTAGATAATGAACCAGGAAGCGATTTTATTTTTGTAGTGAAGTAAGAGAAACATGGTAAGTAGTAGTGAGTATTTAGTAGATAGTAGTGAGTGCATTTAATCAATTGTTTTTCAGATATTATACACAAAAATAATATAGAGAAATAAGTTTTTTTGGTATAATCCATGAATCAAATACAAATCGACCAAGGACTCCTCTTCATCAGAAATTGGTTTACCCAAAAAAATTGGCAAATAAGAACTTTCCAAGAAGAAAGCGCAATTGCCTATTTATCAGGGGAAAGTGGCTTACTCAATGCACCTACGGGTAGTGGTAAAACCTATGCGCTTTGGTTGCCATGTTTGGCTGAGTACGATTTACAGCAAAGGGTAGGGGAGGGGAGAGTTGGCGGTCTTCAGATTTTATGGATTACACCCTTGCGAGCCTTGTCCAAAGACTTACAAAAAGCAATGCAAAGTGTAATCGATGATTTAGGGATAGCTTGGAAAATAGGAATGAGAACAGGAGATACAGAAAATGCCGAGCGTCAAAAACAAAAAAAACAAATGCCCGAATGTCTAATTACCACCCCAGAAAGTTTGCATATTCTGTTTGCTACTAAGGGCTATGCTAATTTGTTCAAAAACCTTAAAGCTGTCATCGTTGATGAGTGGCATGAACTAATAAGTACCAAAAGAGGAGTACAAATGGAGCTGGCAATTGCTCGCTTACTTGCTATCCAACCTCAGCTAAAAATATGGGGAATTTCGGCTACCATTGGCAATTTGGAAGAAGCAAGAAATGTTTTGACTTTCCCAATTTCAATCAATCCTGTTTCTGACTCCCAAAACCAACCCCCTGATTTAACAAATCCTATCACAATAAGAGCAAATATTAATAAGAAGATAGAAATAGAGTCTATTCTTCCCGATAAGATTGAGCGGTTTCCATGGACAGGACACTTAGGTACAAACCTTATTTATAAGATTTTACCTATTATAGAACGGAGTAAGACAACTTTGTTATTTACCAATACCAGAGCGCAAACAGAGATTTGGTATCAAAAACTCTTGGAATATGCTCCAGACTTGGCAGGGCAAATCGCTATGCATCATGGGTCTTTGGACAATGAAATCAGAACTTGGGTAGAGAATGCCTTGCACGAAGAAAAGCTAAAAATAGTAGTGTGTACATCGAGTTTGGATTTAGGAGTGGATTTCCGTCCCGTGGACACAGTAATACAGATAGGTAGTCCTAAAGGCGTAGCTCGTTTCCTCCAAAGGGCGGGTAGGAGTGGGCATAGACCTGATGCTACCAGCAAAATTTATTTCCTCCCCACACACGCCTTAGAACTTTTAGAAGCCGCCGCCCTCAAAGAGGCTGTGCAGAGGCAAAGAATAGAACAAAGAGAACCACTTTCTCTATGTTTTGATGTCTTAGTACAGTACGCACTGACTCTGGCTGTTTCAGATGGATTTTATGCGGAACAGCTTTATAATGAAATAATTACTACTTATTGTTTTAGAGATTTGAGTAAAGAAGAGTGGCAATGGACTTTGGAATTTATCACCACGGGAGGAAATAGTCTTTTCCAATATGATGACTACAAGAAAGTAGATAGACAAGATAGTTTTTACCAAGTAAAAAAGCGCAAAGTGGCTTACCAACATCGCCTATCGATTGGGACAATAGTCAGCGACCCCATTATCAAAGTCAAATACCTACATGGAGGCTATATTGGTACGGTGGAGGAGTCTTTTATTACCCGCTTGAAGGAAGGAGATATTTTTTGGTTTGCAGGAAGAAATTTGGAGTTTGTGATGATGAAAGAAATGAATGCTTTGGTAAGAAAAACAAATAAAAAAGCAGGCTCCATGCCTCGTTGGACAGGAGGTAGATTATTGCTATCCAGCGAATTATCAGACTTGCTAAGAGAGGAATTAGCGCATTATTTGACATCGCACCAACCATCATCTCAAAGTATAAAAGTAGAGTTGCAGACTATTTCCCCTATTTTGGCTTTGCAACAGACGTGGTCATTGATTCCTTCCAAGCAAGAATTGTTGATAGAAAATTTGGTAACCCAAGAGGGACATCACTTGTTTTTTTACACTTTCGAAGGGAGAGGTGTACATGAAGTATTAGCTTCGCTTATTGCATACAGAATGAGCCGATTACAAAAGATAACCTTTAGCTTTGCGATGAACGACTATGGCTTCGAGTTGCTCTCTGACCAAGAAATCCCTATCAAAAAAGCCTTAGAAACAGACCTATTTGCGGAAGAGCATCTAATCGAAGACCTTGCAAATAGTTTGAATGAAACCGAAATGGCAAAACGTAAATTTAGAGATATTGCTACCATCTCAGGTTTGATATTCCAAGGTTATCCTAACAAGTATATCACTAAGAAGCACTTACAATCTTCTACCGGACTGTTGTTTGATGTATTCGAGAAGTATGACCCAAGCAATTTGCTCATCAATCAAGCATATACTGAAAGTTTTCACCTTGAGTTGGACTTGAAACGCTTGCAGACTGCCTTAAAAAAGATTAGAGAGCAAAAAATAGTCATCAAAAATATTCAACAGCCTACACCGTTTGCCTTTCCTATTTTAGTGGATAGACTTCGAGAAAAACTTAGCTCTGAGTCTTTAGAAGACAGAATAAAAAAAATGACCTTACAATTAGAAAAATTAGCAGGATAAGGCAAGGTAGGCATATTTTGATACTTATTTTAAGTTAATTAACAAGATTTATCAATTTATAGCATGGAATAAAATTAGAAAGCTAATATTATTGATAGAGAATTTAGCATAAACAATTATATTTGAATTTCTATTGGTTGGGGTTATGAGAAAATAATCCAAGAGCAATTAGATTCTATGAGAAGCAAGGTTTTGAGCGATTTGGCATACATATTTTTGAGCTTTACTTCAGGGTGTGTAAGTATTTGATAATGAGCTAAACACGCTAAAGCGTATTTTACATTAAAAATGCACAATTACTTATTCATAATTCATTATTTAGACAAAACTTAAAACTAAAATTATCTACATGAAAATCAGAAACTTAAACTTAATTAAGATGTTATGCGTATGCCTATTATTTTTTAACATCACATACGCCAATGCCCAACAAAAGCTCACGCTAAAACAAGTCATTGAGATTGCCAAAGGCGAATCACCCTCTGCATTGATAGCAAAAAATCGGAAAAATAATAACTATTGGGCATACCGCACTTTCCAATCCAATTACAAACCCCAATTGGTTTTAAGGGGAACGTTGCCAAGTTTTAATCGTGCGATTAACCCGATTACCCTCCCAGATGGACAGGTTGCTTTTATTAATCAAAGTTTTGCACAAAATAGCATGACATTGGGGCTTAGGCAAGTCATTAGTGCCACAGGTGGCTCTATTTGGGTCAATACAGGCTTGCAACGTTTGGATATTTTGGGCGATAATCGCAGTACCTCTTTTCTGGCGACACCAGCATTTATTAGTTTTGAACAGCCTCTTTTTGTATTCAATGATTTACTTTGGGACAAAAAAATAGAGCCTTTGCGTTATGAAGAATCCGTAAAAAGGTATTCGGAAGATATAGAAGTGCTTTCTGTGCGTGCAACAGGATTGTTTTTTGACCTTCTTCTTTCTCAGATTACTATGGATTTGGCAAGCAAGAATTTGGCAAATAATGATACGATTTATCGAATCGCCCAAGGCAGGTATGAGATGGGGAAAATCGCTGAAAATGAATTACTACAATTAGAATTGGGCGTAATGAATGCTTCACAACAACTTTCGCAATCGCAGTTGGACTTTCAGAATAACTTACTTTCCCTCAAAAACTTCTTGGGAAACAAAGCAAACTTAGGCGATTTTACTTTGGCAGCACCAGAAGAAACTCCCGATTTTGACATAGATGAGCAACTCGCAATAGAGCAAGCCAAAGCCAACAGAGAACGCTATATCTCCTTTAAGCGTAGAATTTTGGAAAGTGAAAGACAAGTAGCCCAAGCAAGAGGGGATAATGGCATAGACATCAATGTCAGTGGCTCAATAGGGTTCACCAATAGAGCATCAAATTTTGGAGAGGCGTATGCCAATGTACAAAACCAACAAATTTTCAATATAAGTTTGCAGATTCCTATCTTGGATTGGGGTCGCCAAAAAGCA
>JALOMS010000784.1 GCA_025455345.1 Thermoflexibacter sp.
TTTGATAGTTTTTATATGAAGCAACTTGACTCCTTTGGTAAGGCGAAGTTTTCTGAGTATATCAATCAAGTCATATAAATTATGCCCGTCTATTTTGCCAGAATATGGAATCTGTAAGGCTTCAAAGAGATTATTTTCATAGATAGCTCCTTCTGTTTGTAAGTATTCATGCAAAGCCCCAATATTCGGGTCTATGGACATACCATTATCGTTTAGTATAATCAGTAAATTGACATTCTTAAAACGACTTGCTCCAGCATTATTCATCGCCTCATACACCATTCCTGCAGTCATTGCTCCATCTCCTATGATTGCAATGTGGTGTTTATCTGTATTTTCATTGGCTACTGCCATGCCCAAAGCGGCTGAAATAGAGGTAGAAGAATGTGGAGTCAAATGGGCTTTCATCTCTCTTTGGGAAGCCCGATATGCCTTGATAGCGTCTATTGGTATGGAAAGAATCTCGCCTGCCTGTAAGGATTTTATGTCCGTATGCCTGATGACCTACATCCCATATTATCAGGTCTTTAGGTGCATCAAAAATATAATGCAAAGCAACCGTTAGCTCTACTGTTCCTAAACTTGCTCCTAAATGACCACCATACATTGCTACCGAATCAATAATAAACTGCCTCAATTCTTCGCAAATTAAAGGCAAATCACTTTCTTGGTATTTTTTTAAATCTTGAGGACTATTGATTTGAAAAATATATTTATATGTATTGGTATCCAATCTTTTATACTTTAATACTTACTTTAGGTTTGCAAATTAGTATTAATTTCTCAAATAAATGAAATCGCTGAAAAGTAGGTGTTTTAGGGTAACTTATTGAGTTGCCTATACTTGATTTAATTCACTAATTTTCAAATTTTTGAGTAAATAAAGATAAGCCTTAGATTGTTCATTCTTTTTTGATAAATTAGATTACAGATGGCTTGTCCTTGCAACTACTCGTTTCAACATTATTTTCCCTATCTTTGTAGAGAAGGGCATTATGAATGCTACAATTTAATAGGTCATGATTGCACATTAAGATAAGCAGTTTTGTTTTTTCCCAATCTCTGATTGGCGTAAGAGGCTGAAAGCAAGGGAGATAAATTATTAATTGATAATCAGCGACTTGCTTTTCTCATTCCTAATTCTCAATTAAAAATTCCTCATTCTCTCATTTTTCCTTATCTTTGTAGAAAGAAAAAAACGAGATGATAGCAGAAAAATACATCAATCCATTTACTGATTTTGGCTTCAAGAAGATATTTGGAGAGGAGGCGAATAAGGACTTGCTCATTGATTTCTTGAACGAATTGCTCACCGACAAGGGCAAAATTACCTCATTGACCTATCTCAAAAGCGAGCATTTAGGTACGACAGACTTGGACAGGAGAGCAATTTTTGACCTTTATTGCGAAAACGAAAAGGGAGAAAAGTTCATTGTAGAAATGCAACGTGCCAAACAAGACTATTTCAAAGACCGTAGTTTGTATTATGCAACATTCCCAATTCAGGAGCAAGCAAAGCGTGGCGAATGGAATTATCAACTCAATAGCGTATTTTCCATTGCTATTACAGATTTCATTTTTGATGATAGTGAAATAAATAAGACTAAACTCTTGCATGATGTGCGCCTAATAGAAACAGAAACACAAAAAATATTTTATGATAAATTACGCTTTATCTATGTAGAAATCAAGAAGTTTGACAAGAAATTAGAGGAAATAGAAACCCACTTTGAGAAATGGCTGTATGTATTAAAAAACTTAGCAAAATTAGATTCTATTCCTACTAAATTACAAGAAAAAATTTTCAAAAAACTCTTTCAAATAGCCGAAATCGCTCAATTTGATGAGAAGCAATTGCAGTTGTATCGGGATAGCGAAAAGAACTACTTGGATTTCACCGCCTCCTTGGAAACATCATTTAAAGAAGGAAAAATAGAGGGAAAAATAGAAAGAGATATAGAAATAGCGAAGAATATGATAAGAAAAGGCTTTGATAATGAAACGATTGCAGAAGTAACAGGCTTGTCCACAGAGCAGATAGAGGCATTAAGAGTATATTTGAAAAGCAGTATAAGTGAATAAACAAGATAAAAGTATAGTTTCATTTTTGTAATACCTTGAAAATTAATTAACGGACACTTTTATTAGGTTTCATAAAATATGCGTTCCTCAAACCACTGTTAGGGTCTTTGACCACTAACAGGGTAGTGAAAACGCTAACAGTGGTCGAAGACCCTGTGAGTCGTTTTTCAAAGAACGGTTTATTCTTACAAGGCAATTAAAGTATCCGTTAATTTTGTCTAATTACTTATCATACGGAGGCTTAACCTTGAATCTTTTTTATGCACAATTGTAAACCTTATACCAATGAGATTTACCTATTCTTCTCTCATTTCTTGATTTTCCCCTCCCTCACTCCCCTCTCCGCCTCTTTCCCTAAAAGGCTTGCTTTCGTCAAGCATATCGCGCACGACCGCATTCACGAAATCTTCGGTATAGGGCATAAACTCGTGGATAGTTTTAGGCTCGTCTTTGAGTTCGTAGCCCACAAATCCTTTTTTCATTTTGCGGAAAAAATAATAGCCCGATAAAATCGGGAACTTTTCCAAAGCGTCTTTGGCGGAAGTGCTGTTAGGGAAAGAGCCATCAAAGCGATTTGCTTGCATTTCTTTGATTAGTAGGTACTTATACAACATCAATTGCACCACTTTGTCCTTTTCTGGATTTTCCAAAAGTACGTCTTTGCCGTCTGCTTTGAGGTCTGCCTCGTAGTAAGTGCCTGTTTTATAGTCCACTATGCGGAGGTTGTCTTTCACCACATCTATCCTGTCTGTTTTGCCTGAAAGGAACACGCGCACCCGCTTTCCATTGG
>JALOMS010000253.1 GCA_025455345.1 Thermoflexibacter sp.
TTTGGAAAGATTGGCATGGTGGGTACATATATTGGGGATTATGAGTTTTGGTATTTATGTTACTTATTCCAAACATCTTCACATAGGTTTGGCATTTCCTAACACCTATTTTTCTAATTTAGAACCTAAAGGGAAGTTTGAGAATATGCCTGTGGTAACGGCGGAAGTAAAATCTATGTTGGGTATTACAGATGCTACCTCTTCTGTGGTGGAAAGCTCAGGAACGATTGGGAGATTTGGGGCAAAAGACGTGGAAGACTTAACTTGGAAAAATCTGATGGAGGCATATAGTTGCACGGAGTGTGGGAGATGTACCTCCGTATGCCCTGCTAATATAACTGGTAAACTACTCTCTCCCAGAAAGATAATGATGGATACACGTGATAGAATGGAAGAGAAGGGGAATAATCTACGATTTTATGGGCAGGGGTATGATGACGGAAAGTCTTTGTACGGAGATTATATTACAAAAGAGGAGATTTTTGCTTGTACAACTTGCAATGCTTGTGTAGAGGCTTGTCCCGTGAATATCAATCCATTAGATATTATTGTCCAAGTAAGACAGTATATTGCGATGGAAGAATCTGGTACTCCCGCCCAATGGAATTCTATGTTTGCCAATATAGAGAACAATTTTGCACCATGGGCTTTTTCACCTTCTGATAGATTTAATTGGGCTGAAGAATTAAAAAATAAAGATGAAAATAAGCAATAAATTTTTAGCTTAGTTAGATTTTATAACTAATTGAGGAATAGTGCCATTATAGCCTGCAAAAATGCAAGGACGTGCGCCAATTCCTTTAGATGTTCCATCGGTAGCTATGCCGCCTTGGGGCAAGGACAAGGCACAGTCGCGTATATAAGATTCTCCATAATAAAAATAGGCAAATAAGAACTCTTGGTGCGGATTTATCAATACTCCTTCATCTATGAAGTCTATGGGAGAACCACCATTCGTTAGAAGCAAATCTCGTGTTTGTAGCTGATAATGAGTGAGTATGCTTCTGCGTAGGCTCTTGGGGGTAAGACTACTGCTACCCCAATAGCCTAATCGGGTAGCAATCAGAAATACATCTGGATTGCCTATCATTGTCCAGCGTTCGTAAGCAATCGTCGCAATTCTCGCTTGTGTAATACTTGCATAATAATTTCCTCTCTCACCATGCGATACACCTGATTCATATCCCCTTGTAAACTCATCTGCAATGTGGTCAGCTTGGATTTGGAAGATATAGTGCGCCTCTATCCCCTTATAAACTATTTTATAGGCTCGTTCTATGATTTGTTTTGCATTATATTGAGGTCTTACAAGAGAGATTACCTGTTTGCCTTTGTATCCGTACACCAGAAAATGACAAGACAAAGCATTTACCAAACCATATTTTTCTATTTGTCTATTGTTAAAGCAACTATGTGCCACATTCTGAGGAGTATCCCTGTCAAATCTCAGTCTTTCATATCCCTTACTGGTTGTACTGCCAGATTTGGGCTGATAACTATCAGGAAGAGTATCGTACCAATCTTCTAACTTACTATCTCCTGCCATGCAAGCCTCCCATCCGTGCGCCTCACAATACCACAAATGAAAATCTAACCATTTGAAGAAAAAGCTATCTATATACATAACGAATTCAATATCATCATCTATCCATTCATATACATAAAAATAAAGCATATACAATGCTTTTATAAATCGTGCTTGGTGGAAAAAATGACTATCATCACTTTGGCTTGTGGTCAAAGGCGCGACATAAAAGACGCGATTTCCTGAGTCTAACCTCATATCATTGGCATAAAGCTGTAATATTCTTTTGATATGAATAATCAGTTCTGTATCGATATGATTACGAATGAGTAATAATGATGCTAAAGAGGTGATAAATGCCACTTCTTCGTAATTGTCAAGGTCTGGCTGTGAAGCACCTGAAATATTCATATTCCATGTGCGTGGCATGGGACTAAACTCTTGGTAATTACGAGCAGTTTTTTCTATTAATTCTTGCAAAGTAAGTTTTTTGTCTGATGGGCGAGCGTAGGGCTTGATGTGCATATTTTCTTTTGCATTAGTCCATTCCCATCTTCTTGTACTGCTGTACTTCATCTCATTTGGGTTTGTACTAAATACTAATGACTTTGTAACTGCCTCAAATACAACTGTATCGTATTTTCTAAACCATAATACAAGGCATCACAAACTAAGGCATGCCCTATTGACACTTCCAATAAGTTTGGAATATTGAGGTAAAAATAGTTTAAGTTTTTGAAGTCCAAATCATGTCCTGCATTAATCCCTAAACCCAATTCGTTGGCGAGGATAGCCGCTTGGCGATAATCTTTGATAGCATTTTCGCGATTATGTGAATAGTATTTTGCATATCTTTCTGTATAAAGCTCGATACGGTCTGTACCTATTTTTGCCGCACCTTCTATCATTGCTGTAATAGGGTCAACAAAGATAGAGGTGCGTATGCCATTTTTCTTTAATTCATTGATGATGTCTATCAAATAATTTTGATAAGTTATTGTATCCCAGCCTGTATTGGACGTAATTGCATTGAGCGCGTCAGGAACTAAAGTTGCTTGGGTAGGTCTGACTGCCAAAACCAAATCCATATATTTATGTTGAGGGTTGCCTTCAATATTAAATTCTGTGGTTACGATTTCTTTAAGGGCATAAACGTCCGCAAAACGAATGTGTCTCTCGTCGGGACGTGGATGAACAGTAATACCCTGTGCGCCAAATCTTTCACAATCCTTAGCTACTTGAATGACATCTGGATTATTGCCTCCTCTTGAATTTCTCAGCGTGGCTATTTTATTGATATTAACACTTAGTTTAGTCATTTTCCTCTTTTTATAAAATAATGTTTTTTTGTTTTAATTGGGCTATTTCTATGTCATCATAGCCAAGTAAGTGGAGTATTTCATCTGTATGTTCGCCTATTTTTGGGGGATTCATACGCAAGGAGAAATCTACATTTCCATATTCTAATGGAGATTTAGGAAGTTTGGTTACCGTGCCATCGGGTAAGATAGTTGGTAATAGACTACCTCCTTCGTTTAATTGGGCATCCTCGAACAAATCCTCGGGGCGCGCAATAGGAGCAAAAGGAATTTCTGCTTTCTCACAAAGGTGAATCACTTTATTTTTGTCCAATTGAGAAAACATCTTTTCTAAATCAGGGAGTAGCCATTCTCGTTCACTAATGCGGTCATTATTAGTCTTTAACTTGGGGTTTTGTAACAAGTCTTGTCTTCCAAAGGCTTCACAGAATTTCTCCCAATGTTTATCACTAATGATACCAATAAAAATAGGTTCGCCATGTAATGTGTCAAATACCCTATATACAGACCATGCACTTACTCGCGCAGGCATGGGAGGTACGGGGGTTTTGCTGATAGCACTATAAGCCATGTGCTGTCCCATGAGGAATGAGGTAGTCTCAAACAATGCTCCTTTTACAAATTTGCCTTTCCCTGTAAAATTCCGCTCATACAAAGCCAATAATATACCTATGAATCCAAACATACCACCTGTAATATCTACAATAGAAGTGCCAGCACGCAATGGCATTCCTACTGGACCTGTCATATAAGCCAAGCCTCCCATCATTTGGACTACCTCGTCCATCGCATGACGCTGTTCGTAAGGACCAGACAAAAAACCCTTTAAAGAACAATAAATAAGCTTTTCATTGATTTTGGACAGATTATCATAACCATAACCTAATCTGTCCATTGTTCCTGGTCCAAAGTTTTCTACTAAAATATCGGCTTTTTCTACTAGTTCTTGAATGATTTTTTTCCCTTCTGTTGCTTTTAAGTCTATTGCCAAACTTTTCTTATTGCGGCTATAAAAAGGAAAATATCCAGTGCCAAAACCCTTGAGATAGCGTGTACTATCTCCTTGAGGTGGCTCTATATGAATGACCTCCGCACCCATATCAGCCAAGAGTAATCCGCAAGTAGGTCCCATGACGGCATGGGTAAACTCCAAAACTTTTAGCCCATGTAGAGGCAATTGATTATCAGTATCTTGCATATTATTCGTTTTTTGATTGGTTTTTTGGAATTTTGTGAATCAAGATTTCTATACTGTTCATCTTGTCGCCCATTTTGATTCTATCCAAATATTCTAAATCATCTTCTATTACTTTTCCAAAACAAGTATGATTTCCATCAAAAAACTCTGTTTCATTTCGGTCTAAACAAATAAAAAATTGGGAACTTCCTGTATCTCTCCCACAGTGAGCCATAGAAAGCACGCCTCTGTCATGGGCTTGTAAATTGCCATCTAATTCACATTTGATAGCAAATCCTGCGCTTCCTGTTCCATCGCCTTTAGGACAGCCTGTTTGTACTAATACATCAGGAATAACTCTATGAAAGGTCATATTCTTATAAAATCCTAAATCTGCTAATCTACAAAAATTATCTACTGTGCGGGGCGCATCTTTTTCATATAGTTCCACATGCAAGACACCATGCTCGGTATGGATTTTTGCAGAACGAACAATAATAAACTCTTCCTCTTCTTCTTTTTTGCCTATTAAACCAAAAAACATATTTCTTGAAAGTTATTAAGAAACAAATTTAACTATTTTTCTGCCTTGTTTAGCAATTTCTACCTTAAAAAATTAAATCCAAAAACATCTTGGTTGGAATGCAAATGATGAGTTTTTTGATGTGTTAAATATTCAAAAATAAACAATTTACTAACAAGCATGGATTAAATTTTGTTTTTTATTTATAAAAAGTACATGAATAAGTTTTGTATTTTTGTAAAAAAAAGCGGAAGAAGCAACTTCTTGGAGAATTAGATGTCATTTTTGTACAACTTATATAATCGTATAACTAAAATGATTAAGCCAAAATTTTCTTTTTTATTATATTTAGTAGTTTTTGCTCTGATATTTTTCCAACAAGCGTGGGGACAGGAATATAAAATAGAGCATAATTTGCAGGGTAACAAAGGGGAGGTTCAAAATATTAGATTTAGCCCTGATGGAAAATTGCTGGCAGGGGGTGAGCAGTTTGGGAATATCATCATTTGGAATGTAAAAACAGGAAAATTAGAGAAGATAATCACTGGTCATTCCAAGCGTGTATTAGAAGTTACTTTTAATAAAAGTGGCTCCATGCTTGCCAGTACGAGCGAAGATGGGACTGTAGCTGTGTGGGATACAAAAACTTGGAGGCTATTAGCCACTTTTAGGAATAAGCCCTTTATCAGTTTTGATGGGAGAGAATTGATTTCTTCTTCTTTTGTAGTTTTTTCTCCTGATAACAAATTTGTCTATTTTGGTGGGGATAATGGGTATGTAATGAAAGGACAAATTGCTCCAGAAGGTGGAGTGATTCGACCTGCGGAAGAGGTTGTTTCTACCAATTATGAAGATGGACGTTGGTATGGGACTATCACAGGTGGGTGTATCTCTGGAGATGAGAAATATTTAGTAATTACTGTAGGACATTTGGTGGATTTTATTGACCTCAAAGCGGATATATTAGCCAAGTATTTCCGATATGATGAAGGCTATCTAAATGATGTGGTAGTCGGTCCTCAAGGTAATATGCTTGCTACGTGGAGTGATGATGGAAAAATTAATGTATGGAATAGTGCCACAGGGCAGATAGCCAAAAGTTTTCAGGTAACTGTACCAGGTAATTATAGTGGAGCTTCGTTTAGTAAAGATGGCAAGTATCTCATCAGTTCTGCTTCTGGGATAGTAGCCAAATTATGGGATGTGAATAGTGGGAGTCAGCTTAGTACACTCACAGGACACTCTCGTATTGTAAGAATATCGCGATTCAGCCCAACCGAAAATATAATAGCTACGGCAAGCTACGATGGAACAGTTAATATTTGGAAAGAGAAAAAAGAAGATGACGTACCTATTGCAAAAGAAGATACCAAGAAGGAAGAGCCTAAAAAAGAAGAACCCAAAAAGGAAGAACCTGTTGTGATTGTAAAGAATCCTACCGTCAAAGAGGAAAAGAAAGATGTTTTGAAAGATATTAAGATAGAAGAAGTTCACGAAGGTGATATTATACAATTAGAAAATATTTTATTCAGACAAAGTAAACCAGACTTATTGCCAAGCTCTTATGATGAGTTAAAGAAATTATTGAGTTTTATGAAAAAATACCCCACCATACAAATAGAACTCTCTGGACATACAGATAATGTCGGTAATCCTGCTAAAAACCTTCAACTTTCAGAACAAAGAGTAGTAGTGGTAAAAACTTATCTTATCAGACAAGGCATCAAAGATACACGTATAAAGACCGTTGCCTATGGCGGCGATAGACCTTTGGCAGATAATACCACAGAGGAAGGGCGACAAAAAAATAGACGTGTAGAAATGAAAATTTTAAAGAAATAATCACTATTGCAAGCAAGAAACAGGAAGTTTTTTTTAGAGATAGATGATAAAATCTCCCATCTCCTAATTTACCAAAGAGTTAGGAATAAAATCCTTCTAAATTTTCTTAGAAAAATCCTTTAAAAACTCCTCAAAATACCTGCATTTTTTCAGCTTTTCAAAGTTCAGCTGGGCAAAAATGACAGGATTTTCTTTTTCAGAAAATTGCTTGGTGTTTTTTCGTGTTTTCGTTTCTAAGAACTCTTTGGGCTTCTCTTTTCGCATGGGGTCAGCAACAAATTTGATTTGAGTTTTGAAAATTTGGTTGAAAGTGGCTATATCTGCCAATATGAGAGCCTCCATTTCAAAGATATGTAACAGCAATAGATTTTTTCCCAAACTATCAAATTTAGCAAACCACTCTTGCTTTTGTCTGATTTTAGTGCCTACTGTTTCCAAATCGTCCAAATCTATACTAAATATAACGATACGATAATCAAAAGATTGTAATTCTGATTTTATCATGCGTTCAAACTTTGGTGAGTAGAGATGTGCACCTCTCACCAAGGCATTTGCCAAGAGTGGTTTGAAGTGGAAATGAGGATATTGTTTAGAAAATAAGTTTACCACTGCCTCATCATCATACTTACTTTCCCCAATGATACCTATTGTTTTTTGTACTTTTTTT
>JALOMS010000254.1 GCA_025455345.1 Thermoflexibacter sp.
TATTTAAAATTTAAAAAGATTATTTGTAACTTCTGCACTGAATTTCCCCCCCGTTTTGCTTAGACTTAAACGTAGTGTGTCTAAGCAAGTTTAATAGCAAATCTCCAGATTTGCGTAAGAGGCTGAAAGCTAATAAACTAAATCAAACAAACTGCACTTCCAATAAGCTTTCTCGCTTTTTTACCAGCAAGATAAATAGTTTTATGCAAATAGCATAACTCCTTTTTTGCTTACGCACCTTACACGCAAGTCTAAGACTTGCAAACCAAATGCGGTAGATACGCTTACGCTTAAATCTACGGCAAACGGGGTACTTGGATTAATACTTAGAGTTGTTCTAGCATTGATAAAACGCATAAATCCCGCCCCACTACTATCTCTGGTGTAAAATTCCTCGTTGCTCTAAGACTACAAACAACTGGCTCAGAGTAAAGTATAGCTTGAATCTTTCACATTACCAAGCACTACTTACGGTTTAATCACCGTACCGTCTTTCTTGCGCGTAGTTCCCCAAGAGTAGTCGAAGTTTGCGCCTGTGGGGAAGGGGAATTTTGCCGCTAACTTTTCGTCTATGTCCATTCCCAGCCCAGCCTTTTCTTGTGCGTACATATAGCCATTTTTGGTTTCTGGACAGCCCTTGAATACCTCTTGCGTTTCTTTGGGGAATACGTAGCCCTCATGGATTCCGAAATTGATACTGCAAAGCTCCAATGCTAACTGTGCGGCATGGGCAACGGGCGAAGCATCACCAGGTCCGTGCCAAGCCGTTTTTACGCCAAAAAACTCACACAGTGCTTGCACCTTGCGCGCAGGAGAAAGCCCCCCAATCTGCGAAATGTGTATCCTGATGTAATCTATCAGCCTATCTTTGATAAGCGGCAAATATTCGTGTTGGGTGTTGAATAGCTCTCCCATCGCTATCGGTACGGTGGTGTGCTGGCGCAAGTAGCGGAAATGTTCGTTTTCTTCTGGTGGGAAGGGGTCTTCTATAAAAAAGGGGCGATATTTTTCCAGCTCTCGGCACAGGTTCACTGCCATATTCAGTGGGATTCGCTCGTGAATGTCGTGTAGCAGTTCTATTTCCTCCCCAAATTTGGTTCTGATGTGTTCAAACATTTTAGGCACTTGCCTTGCATAGACCGCAGGCTCGAAGATGATTTTGGGGTCAGTAGGTCCCGCCTGCTCTGGAGGAACGCCAAGCGAGCTTGCGGGCGTGCCAGTTGCTCCTTTTGCGCCATAATTAGCATTGCCTTTTTGTCCCATCTGAATCCTTACATGCCTAAATCCTTTTTCTATTGCGGCTCGCACACTCTCCTCCAATTCGCTAAGTTCCGTACCCTGTGCATGAAAATAGCAATCTGCCGCTATGCGTACCTTGCCACCAAGTAGCTGATAGAGAGGCATATTTGCTCTTTTTGCTTTGATGTCCCACAGGGCAATGTCAATGCCTGACATGGCATTGAACAAAATAGGACCATTGCGCCAGTACGAACTCACATAACAAGACTGCCAGATGTCTTCTATTTCATCTACATTGCGCCCAATGAGGAAGGGTTTGAGGTACTGCTCTATGGCAGTTGCTACTACGTAGGCACGTTGGGTGAAAGTAGCACAACCTAAGCCGTAAAGTCCTGCTTCTGAAGTAATTATTTTTACTACTACTAAGCGGATTCCGTTGGGGCAGGTCAAGATTACTTTGATGTCCGTAATTTTTACCACGCCCTCTGCTTTCATTTTAGGAGATTCGGCAAGTACATCTGCTGAAGTAGTAGCCGCTCCCAATGCCGCTACTCCGCCCACTAAATTTTTAATAATATCTCGTCTATTCATAAGTTTGATGATTTTAAGATAAGGTGAAAAGATAAGTAAGTACATCAGTTAAAACAGCACTTTTTCTGCTTTGACAGTCCAATTTAAGCAAATAGTTGTTTTTTTAATAAAAGGTAGTATCAAATCATGCAATATTTACTCTTGCTTATCTGCTTAAAATCTCTACTTAAATGAATTCAGCAATCTCTGGCATACCTTATCATAAGTAGCTTTTTCAGTCATAGGATATTCTAAAATAAAGGTCTTAAAAACTCCATCGATGAGCATGGTTTTTTGATAAAAAATATTGCCTTTGGGAGTATATCCAGAAATAATGAACCAGTTGTTTTTCAAAACCTTATAGGTAATTTTGTTTCCCTTACTATATTCTGCATAAGAGCCTTTTATGCCACTATCGAGCGCGTCATTGATACCCCATACTGTAAGTATTACTTTTTTATCTTTAGAGGTAAACTTTTGACCATCTCCATTAAAGGCTTCGCCTTGGGGAATAAGCGTAGTTGGGTAGTCTATGCAATAAGAAAATCGGCTATTACAATAAGTTTCATAATTAAGTTGGGCATAAGTAGGTGTGCAATAAATTAGGAATAAAATTTTGATAATAAGCCTTTTACACGTACTTTGATTCATATTTTTTATAAGTTTAGATGCAGTAAATTCTTATATTTTTAGTCCCAATTAGGCAGGTAAGCAAATCTTTCTTTTTGCATATTCAACCAGTTAAGCGCATTGACATAGAGAAGTTTTTCCTTAGTCTGCTGACTATAGGGCATATTTTTGATAAGTGTGCCTGGCACATCTTCTCCTAAAGGGAATGGATAATCTGAACCCAAAGCAATCTTGTCTTCTCCCAAAGTCTGAATGACAAAATCAAGTGATTCATTGCTATGCACCAAAGAATCCACATAAAACTTACCCAAATATTTACTTGGGTGGTGGGGATTGTCTATCGCACACAAATCTGGACGCACTTCAAATCCATGTGCTATTCTGCCAAAAGTAGCACAAAAAGAACCACCTCCATGAGCAAAAGCAACTCTTAGCATAGGAAACTTCTCAAAAACACCACCAAAAATCATAGAACAAATCGCCAAACTTGTTTCAGCAGGCATACCTACCAACCAAGGCAACCAATATTTGGGCATTTTCTGCTGTCCCATCATATCCCAAGGATGCACAAAAATAGCCGCTCCCAGCGATTCTGCGGCTTCATAAATCGGGAAAAGTTGGGTAGAGTCTAAGTTCCAGTCATTGATATGAGAGCCAATTTGTATCCCTGCAAGTCCTATTTTCATACATCTCTCTAACTCTTTGATAGCCAATACGGGAGCTTGCATGGGGAGTGTGCCTAAGCCTACGAAACGGTCAGGATATTCGGCTACAATACTTGCAATATGGTCATTAAGGATTTGGGATAGGTCTAAGGTATCTGCGGGTTTTGCCCAATAATTAAACATAACAGGAACGGTCGAGAGTACCTGAACATCTACACCATATTGGCTACATTCTTTGAGGCGCGTAGCTGGACTCCAGCAATTATCTTGTACTTCTCGGAAAAAGCGATTATCTATCATCATTCTTGCCCTACAAGGAGCATGATGCTCCAATCTTACAAAGCCCCCATAGCCATAACGTTCCTGAAGGTCAGGCCACCTCTCTGGTAAGATATGAGTATGAATATCTATGGTAAAAACACGATTATTATTTTGCACGTTTGATTAGCTTTAAAAACAAAAATAATCAAATCCACCTTGTTTACAAGTTAAAAAATAAGAATTACCTAAAAAATAATTTGCAAAATGACATAAATCATTTTTTTTCATAAACCAACCTTCTATTTTCGTATCGTAAACCTGAATAAAACTATGGCAAATCAAAAAAGTATCATCATCATCGGCGCAGGAATGTCTGGTCTTTCGGCAGGGTGCTACGCCCAAATGAACGGCTTTGACTCTATGATTTTCGAAATGGGAGACCATGCGGGCGGAGTCTGTACTTCTTGGAAAAGAGGAGATTATAACATTAATGGAAGCATGCACTGGTTAGTAGGCTCTGCACCTAATGTTAAGATGCACCAAATGTGGTTAGAATTAGGAGCGATACAAGATAAAATGTTAGTAAATCATGATATATTTTTGACACTCAAGAATGTAGCAGGGCAGGAATTTAAGTTCTATACTAACCTTTTCCAATTGGAAAAGTATATCCACGAAATAGCACCCGAAGACAAAGAAGAAATAGATGACTTTATTAAGGCTATCAAAGTCTTTATTGAGTATGATTTACCAACAGAAAAAGCACAAGAACTCTTTGGGCTATTTGATGGCTTAAAGTTAATATTTACTGAATTTCCTATGCTCATGGAGGCTATGAAATGGAGTAAAATAACCATTGCTGAGTTTGCGGCAAAGTTGAAAAGTCCGCTACTGCAAAAGGCTTTCTTGTCTTTCTGGCATCCTGAAATGTCTATGACTACGATTATCGTAACCTTGGCATGGATGCACAAGCGCACCGCAGGCTATCCCATGGGTGGGTCGGGTGCTTTCATCGAATCTGTAGAAGAAAGGTATAAGCATTTGGGAGGAAATATAGCATACCATAGCAAAGTAGAAAAAATCATCACGTATGACGATACAGCCGTAGGTGTACAACTCACTAATGGAAGACAATATTTTGCCGATTATATCATTTCCGCCGCAGATGGGTATAACACTATTTTCAAAATGTTGGGTGGCAAATACATAGATGAAAATATCACAAAAATATATCAGACATTCAAACCTTTCCCTTCTATATTTTTCATAGCTTTAGGCATAGACGAGAGTTTCGAAGAATTAGAAAGTACAGTAGTAGGGTATAATTTGCCCATGAAACAGCCTCTCAAAATTGGTAATACAGTACATGAAAGAGCCACAGTACAAATCTATAACTTTGACCCAACACTTGCTCCAGAAGGTAAGACATTGATGACTTGTTTCTTATCCACTGACTATCAATTCTGGCATTCTTTGTACCAAAACAAAGCCTTGTATGAAGCTGAAAAAGACCGTATAATCAATGATTTTATTCATAATCTCTTAGCACACTTCCCCCATATCTCCGACAAGATAGAGATGCAAGACTGTGCAACTCCGATGACCTATAACAATTATACAGGGAACTACCAAGGCAGTTATGAGGGTTGGTTACCAACACCAGAGGCAAGTAAAATACACATAAAGAAAACTTTACCTAATCTACATCACTTCTTTATGATTGGGCATTGGGTAGAAACGGGAGGAGGCTTGCCACCTGCGGCTATGTCTGGACGCAATGTCGTACAGTTGATATGTCATCAAGAAGGACGCAAATTCAAGTCTTACATATCTTCTGTCGAGGCTGTAATGATTTAAACCATAACAGACTCAAACAAGTATATATAATAGAAATAGGAGAAAAGTGCAAATAACTTTTCTCCTATTATATTTTATCAATAAAAGCAATGAATCACTATTCAAAAGCTCTGAAAAATCTACTATTGTCTTTGTAGTGGTCAGAGTCAATAATTAGACGGATAAAGTCAATCAAAGGTAATAAACCAAAAATTCCTCCCGCAGTAAGTATATAGCCCAAAATTAATAAGCCACTACCGCCCATTACTACCCGATGAATCCCCAGCCATCCTAAAAAGAAGCATAATACAACTGCTCCCCAATTCGTATTTGCTTTTGTCGCCAATCTTCCCAGCCATGCCATATAGCGAGCCTTGCGCTCTGCTTTTCTTTCCGCTTTCAATTTTGCCTTTTCCGCTTTCTTTACCATTTTTAACTCTATCTTAGAAATAGGGTTAAAGACATTTGCTGGTGAAGAAGATGCTGCCGCAAAAGAAATAGTAGTAACTCCAAAAAAGAATAATAACAAAAAAACTGTTCGTCTTGTCATTTTTAATAAAATTTAATGTGGATAATAATTTGATTGAATTACGGTTCTAATTTATTGAAAAATAGTAAATAGTACAAATACCATTGGTTTTATTTTACAGACTAAAAATTTTAAAGCATAAATTTATAATAGCACAGGTAGGTGAGCATTTTAATATAAAATATGCCAACGTATTACCTTCTTCCTCCTTCATTTAATAATAATGATAACCCTATATTTTCTTTGTATGCAAAAAAATATTTACAAAAAATTATGATAATTATTTAAAAATCATATTTTTGTAAACAAAATATAAACTATTACTTTAACTTTGTAGTTATATTTACTTGAAAATTAAGTAAAAAAAGTTAACTTATTCATAATTAAGCAGTTTGCATAGCAAGCTATTGAGGTATAAATTTACTCTGTTGCTTTTAAACCTTACTATGACACCAAATAGATAGTATAGAACTAACTGTATGGTGAGCAAGCGAATTTTATTTTAACATTTTTAATTAACCGATTTTTAACCTTCATACTCCCATGAAAGAAAGAAGTGCATTTATTTTAATTATTGCATTACTTGCTGTGGCACTTTTTGCTGGCTGGCTGATGATGTCCAGAAGGCAAAGAGCAACCGATGAGCAACGTTTGGCAAATGTCAAGGCAGATTTGAAACGCTTAGAAGACCGTATTAACGGTGAACTTCGCAATATCGAAGATGGTACTTTTGCTTTTAGTTCTTCTGATTCTCTCCGCAACGAATTGGTGCGGGTATCTGATGAGGTCAATAAGGATTGGAAAGCAATCGTTAATGATGAGAAAAAAGCAATTGCTACGGTATCTGATTTAGAGGGTAAAGTGAGCAAATATGATGAGTTTATTAGCAGTGTAGGCATGGAAAGAGATAGGAAGACTGGTGGGTATATTGCCAATTTGCAAGATGAATTAAAGAAAACCAAAGCTCGTTTGGAAGAGCTGATGGGTAAGAATCGCACCTTAAGCGCGCAGTTAGCCAATACTATCAAACAATTCAAAGGTGCAAGACAAGAAATAGAGCGTTTGAAATCTGAAAAAGCAAGAGTAGATAGAATCCTTCAGGAACAAGCGCGCCTCCAAGATTCTCTTAGCACTTCTTTGAGTAACAATACCGCAGAACTGCGCCAACAACTTATCGCCGCACAGCAAAGGCTGAATGCTCAAGAAGCCGAAATAGCTCGTTTGCGTGGCTCTTCTATGAAGGCTTTGGATTTCAAGGCTTACTATGTCATCAGTAGATTGGGCAACGACCGAGTCATACTCCTCGATGACAA
>JALOMS010000255.1 GCA_025455345.1 Thermoflexibacter sp.
GTAATAAAAATTATGCTTATTATATCACAGAACTTGCTCTAAAGAAAACAATAGAATATAAGTATGTAATAATCAATATTCTTTCTTTATCTTAAAAAAACAAACAAATGCAAACCTATCTATGTATGGTTATTGGTGTTAGATGTTAAAACTCAAAAACCAATGAGACTTCGGAGTCTTATTGGTTTTTGATGGAGCAAGATGATGAAAATAATGATTTTCACATTACATTCTCTCTCTTAGCAGTTTATCTATGTAGTTTTTGAAATCTTCGGTCAATTCTTCGTAATAAGCACCAGTACCTGGTCCTGCGAATCCAGTGTGGATTTTGCGTACATTTCCCTTTTTGTCTATAAAAATAGTAGTAGGAAAAGCGGCTACCTTATTGAGCATGGGCAAGGCGGCAGAGGCATTTTCCTGTGTTCCCGCAACAAGCATATCATATTGTATATCAAATCTTTTGATGAGCTTTTCTACCCTTTTTTTGGATTCGTCGAAAATAGGACTCCGCTCAAATGCCAAACCAATAATCGCAATGTCTTTCTTTTTGTTTTTCTTATAGTAATTAGCTATAAAAGCGGTTTCGTCCATACAATTTGGACACCAAGAGCCTAATATCTGAATGACAACGACTTTATTTTTGAATTTTTCATCTGATGGAGAAACTTTGTTGCCGTAGATATCAGGAAAAGAAAAATCAAATTTGTCATATCCTTCTTTCAAAAAAGTCATTGTATTGGGGTCGGGCAGACTCGCCTTCGGATTGAGGGTAGCTACCCACTTTCTCAAAGAAGATTTGCCAGAGAAAAATTCTCCTTTGAGGACTCCGTCTTGTGATACTGCCTTAAAAATGTACAAATGTTCGCCATCAAAGGTAGAAAGTTTGAAAGTATTGCCTTCTACTATGCCTTCTAAGTAGCGATAATCACCTGAAGGGGTTAAGAATGTGCCAAATAACAAATTACCTTTTTGCTCAAATACGCCTACAGCTTTTGTAGAGTCTCCATTGTCCTTGAGGAAATAAGTTTCCCATTTGCCTGAAAAATTGGTAGTTGGGGGCGTAGATTGGTCTGCAAACCGATATTTGACCCCGTGTTCGGCGGAGAAAGCAAGATGATAGTCATTTTTGGGCGTATTTTTGACAAATTCGCCTTGCAAGTGCTTTTCACCTACTTTGGCGATGATATATGCGTCAAAAACGTGTAGGGGAATTTGTACCGAGTCTTTGAAAAATCTTATTTCGTCCAAAAGTAGTCTTTCTTCACCATTGATGATGTAAATGACTTGCTTGCCATCTTTCTTATCTACCTCGAAGTTGAAGGGTAGTTCTTGTCCTTGCATTTTGATAGTGGCTCTCCAAATCCCTGCGCTAAGAACTTGATGAGGTTTGTGTTCTACAAAAGAAGTCAGCAGTAGTAATGCACAGAATAGCGTTGTATTGATAAATGATTTCATAAAATAGAAAGGATTGTTTTTTTGAAAATAAGAAGATTTTATATTTATAGCTTTTACAAAAACAACTTCTAAAAAATTCATTGTTGCAACATTTTTGGGTGATAATTAAGATTTTTTATGCTTTGAACAAGCAGGTAGTCCTAAAAGGTATGAGTCTCATATCAGTTAAAATTTTGTAGTTCTAAAAAAAAAAAACAGATGACATTGCTGTCATCTGTAAAATCGTAATTTTGAGGTTCTAATATTCATCTTCGTTAAAGAAGAAATCATCTTTAGTAGGGTAGTCTGGCCATATTTCCTCTATGCTTTCATAGGGCTGACCATCATCTTCTAACTCTTGAAGGTTTTCTACCACTTCTAAGGGCGCACCAGAACGAATAGAATAATCTATCAATTCATCTTTGGTAGCAGGCCATGGTGCATCTTCTAAATAAGAAGCTAATTCCAGTGTCCAATACATATTCTCCCTCCTTTTTTATTATTTCGGATTTAGTAATGCTTTATTCGAAAGTTTGAGCAATCATCAAAATCAGAATAAAGTGTTTTTAACAAAAGACTTTTGTCAAAAAGGTTGCAAAAGTAGAAAATTGATTCAATAAAACAAGATTATTTACTAATAATTTGCAAGTAATTGGTCTTGTAGTTTTTTCAATATTCTTTGTTTTGTTTTGAGTTTATTAATTTGATTGAGTCGTTCAATATCAAAGTTTTGCTGATTCCCCCCCATTCCTTGACTATGTGGGCTATGCTGTTGTTGTTGAGGATTTCGTTTACTTTTCTCATTCATTAGGCTCAGTTCTGTTTCGTCTTTCTTGATAGATTCTTTGATAAGACGTATTTTTATTTTGAGTTGTTCGAAGAATGTTTTTTCATCAAAAGCCTCATATTTGTAGCGAGCTTGTTTATTAAGAAAATGAGTTTCAAAGAGTTCATTACAAGCGATTTTAAACCGTGTATTGAAATCTTTGTCATTGGGGTGTTTGGTTTTACCCAATCTTTGCCATTCTTTTTGTAGATTTTTTACATCATCGATAGGTGGCTCGACCATATCGAGCATTTTTTCTACCTTATCACATATATCGCGTTTGCGGTCAGCAGGATTCCTAAAGCTCTGTTGTTTTTGCTTAGCAAAGAACTTTCCTACTTCGGCTTTGAAGGCAGGATAGATATTCATAAGTTCTCTTTTGGGAACTTTGCCTACGATTCTCCATTCATTTTGTAACCGCTTCACTGTTTGAATAGCATTTTCTGTTGGATTTTGGTTAATGCTACGTACTTTATCCAAGAGTTGGTTATATTTTTCCAATCTTTTTTGGATAGCTTTGTTTCTTTCTTCGTAGGCTTTATTACGCTGTTGGTAATAATTGTCCAAGATAGCATCAAACTTTTCGTTGAGTTCTTTCTCCTCGTCTTTGTAGGCACTTCCTGTTTTTATCCATTTGAGTTTGATTTCCTTGAACTTGTTGCTGACGACCACCCAGTTTCGGTTGTCTTCGTAACTCTCTATCTCCTGAAGCAATGCTCTCTTGATTTCGAGATTTTTAGCACGATTCTTTTCTACATAAACATTGATGTCTTGTTCTAAACTATCCAAGATGCTAAACAAAGAAGGAAAATCCCCTAACCCGTCAAACTTTGACAGGTATTCTCTCATGTGGATAAGTTTCATCAGGAATGACCCTTTGTTAGAAGATGTTTGTACAGATTTGGCAAGTTCTTCTACCTTACTTTTTGCTAATTCTTCAAATCGCTTGGTAAAATACTGGATGCTTGCTTCCTCACTTTCTTTGACTACGCCTATTTCTCTGGTAGGAAAGTTAAGGTATCCATTTAGATAAACCTTCCCGTCTTTTGCGTATCCGTAAGGTGAAATAGAGTTACTCATTTGTATCAGTCGTTGTTGTGGTTGTTTGTTATATGTTTTTAAGTAGTTTCTTGTTCATAATTGGTGGTTTCAGAAAGAATCCTCGAAACGTAATAAAACATTAAAACAATTAAAATAATTTATCAAAAAGTAATATTACAAATAATTTTTTAATTAATCAAATAAAAAAAATCAGTCTTTTTATTTTTTTGTTCGAATTATCATAAAAAGTCCTAATTTGGAGCAATATGCTTCCCAAATTAGGACTTGCCAAGATTAATTTTGTGTTACGGTAAATGATACGTTGAGTTTTTCCCATGCGAATGTTACTACACCTTCTTTGCTGATAGTGAAGCTCATCTTTTCGGTCATTGTATCTACTTTTTTGGACTTTACAGTAACTCTGAGTATGTCATCTGCTTGCTTGTAGTCGTATGCGCCCCATTGGTCTGCGGTCTTATTGATAATGATAGTCCACTCTCCACTTTTGGTAGGAATAGTGAATAGGCTATACTTGCCCGCCGCTACTTTTTTGCCTTCTATGGTTGCGTCTTTGGTAAACTCAATCGTGGTAGCTTTGTCAGCACCTGTACGCCATACGGCATCATAAGGGACTAACTTGCCCCAGACTTCTCTACCTTTGACGGAAGGCTGGCTATAATCAATAGTTACCTTTCCGCTACCTACATTTTCAGAAACAGAAGTACGAGGACTTTTTTGTGCAAATGCGAAATTAATCACTACTGCACTAACAAAAAACAAACAAAAAGCTAATTTTAAAAACGTTGTTTTCATTAAATTTGGAAATTTAAGGATTAAAAAAACACTTAAGTAAATGTTGATTGTTCTTAATTGATTTCTTTTTAACAAACAAACCTGCTAAATTTTTATTTTATTTCAAAAAAATCTCACTAATCTTTTGTAAACGAATATTAAAACTATGAGAAAAAGTATTAATTGTTTTATTTATGCTTTGCTAATGACTCTTTTGGCAAGTGAGTTTGCTTGTAACAGTGGAAACCCTCCCGCTCAGGAGCAAGCCCAAGATAGTACCAAGACCGACTCCTTATCTACTAACGCTTTGAAGGCAATAGATGTTTTCCAAACCTACATTGTGGGTGATTTTGATAACGCCGAGCAGGTAGCCGAAGAGTACAATAAAGGAAAACAGAGCCACCCGTATGCCAAACACGTCAATCGCATTGCTAATGAGAAAATTAAAAATCTACCCTCCTCTCTCAATGGATTTTACTTGTTAGAAGAAAGCTATTATCTCTATCCAAATCAAAAAGATACCTTAGTCAAACCATATCTCTTTTTCTTTGAAGCAGTAGATGACAAAACCGTAAGGCTTCACTCTATACAGCTTCCCAAAGGATTGGACATAAAAGAAATAAAGAATAATAATGCTAATTTGTTTTTCGAGTACGATTCGCTTAAAACTTCTCCAACCTTTCAGCCTGCTAATTATTCATGGTCTGAGAAGGGGTTTTATATCAAAGCTCCGAATGAATTTCCAAACGGGAGTTTTACATTGGAAGAAACAATCAGTAAGGATAAATTGGAGGTGATGGAAACGCTCATCAAAGATGGCAAAAAACTTACACCGTATGATACTCCTATCATATATCTACGACTGCAATAATGACAACACTGTCAAAATGTCAGAAATTTTGCTTTTATTCCTTAACAAATCCTTTCAGATTGGTATTTTGCCGTTAATTATTCTTAATCTAATTTGATTATGCGAATGATTCTTATTTTTTGTATAAATATTGTGTTAAATAGTCATTGATACATTGATATAATTATTTTAGTCATTCAATCATTAAATAAATAGTCATTCATAATTTATCATTTTAATTCATGAAAAAACTCATCTCAACTTTGCTGATAGCCTTAGTAGGAGGAACAGCAAGCATTGGGCTATACAAAATAGCTGGATTTGATAAGAAAGAAATTGTTTTCCAAGAGGTAAGTAATAGTCCGTCTTCCCTGACACGCTTTGGAGGTAGTGCTTTGGCTGATTTTACGATGGTTGCCGAAAAAGCAAACCCCGCCGTAGTACATATCAAATCTACAATCGGGACTACACGCACCTCAGAACGCCGTCGTCAGCAGCCGCAATCTTTGGAAGATTTGTTTGACCTTTTTGGAGATAGTCCTTTTGAAAATAGGAGAATGCCTCAACAAGGTGCGGGGTCTGGAGTAATTATTAGCGAAGATGGATTCATAGTTACTAATAACCACGTAGTTGATAATGCCGACCAAGTAGAAGTAACGCTTTATGACAAGCGTTCTTACAAGGGGACTATCATAGGGACTGACCCTTCTACGGATTTGGCTTTGATTAGAATTAATGAAAAAGGACTTCCTATCCTCAAGTTTGGTAATTCGGATGCAGTAAAAGTAGGAGAATGGGTAATGGCGGTAGGCAATCCCTTTAATCTGACCTCTACAGTTACCGCAGGGATTGTAAGTGCCAAAGGGCGCAATATCAATATTTTGAGTAGTAGAGATAATTCTGCGATTGAGTCTTTTATCCAAACAGACGCCGCCGTCAATCCGGGGAATAGCGGTGGAGCTTTGGTAAATCTAAATGGAGATTTGATAGGTATTAATACTGCAATTGCCTCACAAACAGGCTCTTTTGCGGGATATTCTTTTGCTGTGCCGTCTAATCTGGTGCAAAAAGTAACAGAAGATTTGAAAAAATTTGGTACCGTACAAAGAGGATATTTGGGGATTATTATTAGAAATTTGGATGCGAATCTTGCCAAAGAATTGGATTTGAATATATCCGAAGGTGTGTATGTGGATAGCTTACTATCCAATGGCTCTGCCGCTTTGGCAGGAGTAAAACCCCAAGATGTAATCATCAGAGTAGATGGTAATCCTGTCAAATCTGTACCAGAATTACAAGAGTTAGTTGGGAGGCATCGCCCTGGGGATATAGTAACTTTGATGCTTATCAGAGATGGGAAAGAAAAAGAAGTAAAAGTAACCTTGAAAACCAGAGAAGGTAACACCGAAGTAGTGAAAAAATCAAGCCAAACCAAATTTGACCAACTTGGTATTGAGGTGGAGAAAATTTCTGATAAAGAGCTGAAACAGTTAGATATAGAAGGCGGAGTAAAGGTCAAAGCTATCAGTAAAGGGAAAGTGAGTAAATATACAGATATGCGTGAAGGATTCATCATTACTCGTATTGGCAATAAGTCTATCAAAACACCAGAAGATATTAGCAAAGCCTTAGAGAATGTCAAAGGTGGCATTATGATAGAAGGTATGTATCCAGACGAAGAAGGGGTACAATATTATGCCTTTGGGATAGATTAGTAAGGCTAAAAATAATTGAGCAAATATAAGTGAATCACTTTATTTGCTCAATTTTGGTAAATGTCCTACTTATAAAGCACCAAACTTTGACAAAGTTTGGTGCTTTGGGGACAGAAACCGTTAGAAATTACTTCATTTTCTTAGCTTCATCTAAGATTTTTTGATTGAACTCCACGTATTGCATATTATTCCCTGCTTTTGCCATTTCTATAGATTTCTCCGCACTCGTAATCGCATCTTTGTATTTTTTCAGTTTCATCTCAATCTGCGCTTTTAAGTACATCGTCCAATACTGAGGTTGCATAGAAGTAGATTTGACAATCCATTCATACGCTTTGTTCAGGTCTTTGTTGTTATTAAAATAATAAGAAGCGGCTTGGAACA
>JALOMS010000256.1 GCA_025455345.1 Thermoflexibacter sp.
TAAAATAGGCAACATTCTTAGTAAATCTTGTAACAAGGGTTTCTTTTTGGTAATTGTATCTATAAAAGGTGTATAAATGACTTCGTTGTTAATGATGCCCGCCATTACATTTTTTTTGCCTTCTAACAAGCCCTCTACTGCGGCAACCCCCATCCTACTTGCAATGATGCGGTCAAGGGCTGTGGGTGAGCCACCTCTTTGAATATGTCCTAAAGTAGTTACTCTAATATCGAGTTCGCTAAGCTCTTGGCGTACTTGATGCGCTACACTGTTCGCATCTCCCATCTGCTCTCCTTCCGCAACTATCACAATAGAAGATGTTTTGGCATTAAATTTCCCACTTCGCAATGTTTCTATTACTCTTTCTATGCTATTGGGGCGTTCTGGAATCATTACCAACTCTGCCCCCCCGCCAATGCCTGACCTCAAGGCGATATAGCCAGAGTCTCTGCCCATTACTTCTATAAAAAACACCCTGTCGTGAGAATCCGCCGTATCGCGAATCTTATCAATAGCGTCCAAAGCCGTATTTACTGCCGTATCAAAGCCAATGGTATAATCTGTTCCGTACAAATCATTGTCTATCGTACCCGGCGCACCTACCGTAGGTATGCCAAATTCTTCATAAAAAATCTGCGCTCCTGTAAATGTCCCATTCCCACCAATAGCCACTAAGCCATCTATTTCATGTTTTTTGATTTGCTCATAAGCAATTGCTCGCCCTTCTTTGGTTCTAAACTCCTCACAACGAGCAGATTTTAAAATAGTTCCACCTCTTTGAATAATGTTACTCACTGAGTGAGATTCCAATTTCTTAATATCACCACTAATCATACCCGCATATCCCCTAATGATTCCATGCACATTCAGTCCGTAGTAAATCCCTGCTCTTACTACCGCCCTAATGCACGCATTCATACCCGGAGCATCCCCCCCTGAGGTAAAAACAGCAATATTTTTCATGTTTGTTCGAGTTATGCTTTACAAATAAAGCGTAAAATTGTTAGTTTACTTTAAAAAATGCAAATTTATCTTTGTTCTTAAATAATATTCTTTATTTTTTCCCAAGAATGACCATGATGATGCGCCAATAAATGTTCAAGATTTTCTTGCAAATCGCCAAATTCTGGCTGAAGATAAGTTTTGCTAATTTTCTTATCTGTCAGATAATGAATCTGGTCGCAGATACTGGTCAAAGACTCAATAATATGCGAAGTAATTAACAAAGTTTTTCCTTTTTCTTTTAGAAGTTGTATGATTTTGCGAAAGGCAAAACTCCCCTCAATGTCTATCCCATTAAAGGGTTCGTCTAAAATAATAAATGGTCTGTCCAAGCTCAAAATCGCCATAAAAGCCAATTTTTTCTTCATCCCTGTGGAGTAATTGTCTATCAAATCCTGCAAAGGCAATTGGAATATATCATTCATCACTTCCAAGTCAAAGTTCTTATGATAATATTGGAATATCTGTAAATATTCCTTACCTGTTAGGTAATGATAAAAATAATTATTGGTTTCTAACAAAGAAACATATTGGGTAGATATAGGCTGTCCTTGCCATTGAATTTTCCCATGAAAAGACTTTATTTCTCCACTGATACACTTCAACAATGTCGTTTTTCCAGCTCCATTGATGCCTACCAAGCCATGTACCTGCCCCTCAGTAATATTGAGGTTTAGATTTTCTAACACATTGTGTTTGAGTTGGTAAGATATGGTCAAATCCTCTATGGTCAGCACTCTATGCGTTGTGTGGTTATTAGATTGGTTTATTTTAAACACAAATATAAAACAAAATTACTTTTAAAAATCATAGAAAATTAAAATGATATTTCTTGTTTTTTGAGATTCTTCGTGATTTCACCTAAATTTGTTAGAAAACTAAAACACATACACCATTGGACTGTAAAAATTTGATAAGCAAATTTTTTTTAATCTTCATTTTTCTCACTATTTTACATTTACTTGTTTTAAAATCAAATACTTATGCCCAAAAAACACCCCTGTCCCAAAGCAAGTCCGTCAATGCCGCATTTTTAGATACCATTCCTTTTGAGTTTAAGAAAAATAAAATTATCATCTCTGTTTTTTTGAATGGCAAGCAAAGGAAATTTATCTTGGATACGGGCGCACCTGTACTGATAACCAAAGAGTTACAAGAGGAATGTCAGTTCAAAATCATCAAAAAAGAGCTTATTTCGGATATCAACGGTCGCTTGGACAGCACCTATCGCCTGCAAGTTCCTCATATACAGATAGGTAAGGTAGATTTCAAAGAAATCACAGGCAGTTTGGCAGACTTAAATGCTGGTTTGCTTGCCTGCTTTCAGATAGAGGGAATTATTGGAAGTAATTTATTGAAAAACAGTATTTTACATATTGATTATCAAAAAAAACAGATTATTCTTACCAATCAAATCAAAAAACTAAAACTCTCCTCTGAAAATGCGATTCCGCTTTTGTTAGAGGAGAATCAAGGCACTCCTATCATAGATATCAAACCTTTCCCACAGGCAAAAGAACAGATTTTAATAGATACGGGCGATGATGGCTTTTACAGCATGGGACTTCGCAGTTTTTACTTCTTTATGGAAAATACCAACCTTCATCAATACCTCGTTTCCCAAGCAAAGGGAGCGGATACTTACGGTCTGCATGGCTTAGAACAGGATACGACCAAGCATATTTTGCACTTTGATAGCCTAAAAATAGGCAAAAACTACTTCTCAGGCGTGCGTACTACTACTTACACTAATCCTAACTCTCGGATTGGGGCGGAGTTGCTACGGTACGGCACAGTTACCATAGACTACCTAAATCGTCAGTTTTACTTTGTTCCTTTTTCCAATTTGCAACCTATTGTTTTGCAAAGCAGTAGAGATACGAAGTTGGGCTTCTCCCTCAAAGGCGAAGATAATCTCCTCAAAATCGGTGCGGTTTGGGAAGGCTCGCAAGCATGGCAAAAAGGCATAAAGTCCAATGAAATCATAGAGAAAATCAATGATTATGAGCTACTTGGGAAAAATATTTGTGAGTTGTTATTCTTGTTAGAGCAAATTTTTGAAAAGGAATCTACTTATATTTTTATCCTATCAGATGAGCAGGGAAATAAAAGGACGGTTACCCTACAAATTTAAAATTTAACTGAAAGCACGAGAATAAAAATTACGCTTTAGCTGATAGTTGTGCTTCTTGCCTATATTCGTAAAATATAGATAATAATAAATTTTATTGTCAATAATTATTTTTACTTTTGTTCTTTCTAAACTCAAAAGCCTATTTATGACCTTTTCTATTGACGATTTTATTGATAACAACTACTTCAATTCGTACTTTGTGGAATACGAAATGCCTAAGTACTTCAAAGGAGGCGAGCCAGAAAAAGCCTTTGAAAATATCAAGGCGATTTACCAAAAATTGGACTTGGAAAACCTTTCCGAAGCACAATTAGAGGAGGAGTTTATCAAAAAAGTCTTAGAAAACTTAGGCTATTCCTTTGCCTATCAGGTCAATAAGAAAATTTTTGGCAAGAATTATAAACCTGACTTTGCGCTATTTGAGAGTGAGGAACTGAAAAATCTGCACTATAAAGATGACAAAGCAAGCAATGAAAATATTTTGGCGATTTGTGAAAGTAAGGCGTACAAAATAGCATTGGATAACAAGAAAACAAATGAAGACAATCCTCATTTTCAGCTACTTCGCTACGTAAACGATTTGAAAATTAATTATGGCTTTTTGACAAATGGTCGTTTTTGGCGTTTGTATGATGTGAAAACTCAAAACAAAGATAAAATATTTTATCAAATTGATTTGCAGTGGGTTATTGAAAACAACAGCCTCGAAGCCTTCTATTATTTTTACTATATTTTCTACAAAGATTACCTTTTACAACTCGTAAAACCTTTACAAGAAAATAAACAAGCCAATTTTGAAGAACTAAGCAGGGAGTATATTTTGCAAGTCGAAAACGATTTGAAAGACTTGATTTATGGTGATAATTCTATCATAGAAAAAATTGGGCAGAATCTATTTGAAAAGCACAAAGACCAATACAGAACTCGTGAAATTTATGCTAATTCTTTGTTTTTTGCTTTTCGCTTGCTTTTTATTGCCTATTTTGAAAATAAGTTTTCTCAATTACTTTTTGAGCAGCACAAAAATTATAAGAATTATTCTTTGCGAAGTATCCTCAAAAATTTGGAAGGCAAACGCTATGATAATGAAGATTTTGAAGCATGGAATGATTTAAAAACACTTTTTCAATATTTAGACAAAGGAAATCCCGATTTGCGTATTCCTTTGCTCAATGGTGGGCTGTTTGCACCCGAAAAAGCACCTTTGCTTACCATGCCTTTTATTCTCAATAACCAAGAACTTTATCAAATACTTAGCTTATTGCTTTATCATCAAAACTCGAAGGCTTGGAGAGATTTTAAAACCCTGTCTGTTACGCACATAGGGAATATTTATGAAGGCTTGCTCGAATCGGAATTTCGTCAGGCTTTTGAGGGAACATACTATTTGGAATACAAGCAAGGGAAAACAGAATACGAAGGCTACTTTGATAGCTACGATTACCAAAGGTTGAAAAATGATAAGAAAGTAAGCCTGCTGAAAGAAAAACTGTATGAAAGTGATGAAATTTATCTTTCCAACAAATCCAATACTCGGAAAACGACTGCTTCTTATTATACGCCTACTGATATTACCAAATTCATGGTTACAGAGGCGATTGATAAGGCATTAGCATACAAAGAAAGTATTTTGGATATACGAATTTTGGACAATGCTTGCGGCAGTGGACATTTTTTGATTGAATCTTTATACATTCTTACTGAAAAAGCCATTCAAAGACTGCTTGATGGGAAAGATGAAAAGTTAAGTCGCACTTTGCAAACAGAAAAACAAGTGATAGAGGCAAATTTGGCAAGTGTTCTCAAAAATACCGAACTCGACGAACTCACACTTCTCAAACGCATTTTGCTCAAAAAAATCATCTTTGGAGTTGATTTGAACGATTTTGCGATTGAGCTGACTCGCCTTTCGCTCTGGCTCGATACCTTTATTTTGGGTACACCTTTGAGCTTTATAGAGCATCACGTAAAGCAGGGGAACGCACTGATAGGTGGTACAAAAAAAGAATTGTTTGACAACTTAGTCGACCCTAATGACCTCTTTGCCACAGAGTTAAGAGATAAAGTAAAAAACCTGATAGACCAACTTTCTATCCTCAGCGAACTCAAAGACTCTACTGCCCAAGAAATAGCAAAATCTAAGCAGATTTACAAAAGCATACAACCTGCTTTGGCGCAACTCAACTTGGCAATGAACTTTCATACCTACCGTCGCTTTGTGCCTATTTTGTTTGACAAGGAAAAAGCAAAAGAAAAGCAAATAGAAGTACAAACTGCCCTGACGAGTTTTGAAAAGGCAATTTTCAAAGGCGAAAACAAGGAATTAATCCAAGAAATCAGCGAAACTGCCCAAAAATTCAACTTCTTTAACTATGAAATAGAATTTGCCGAAGTTTTTCAAGCCGCCCCCCCTTCCGTCCCCCCCAATGGAGGGGAAACTGGTTTCGACATGATTATCGGCAACCCGCCTTGGGACAAAACCAAGTTTGATGACAAGGACTTTTTCCCGATGTGGCGCAGTTCGTACCGCACCATGAAACAGTCTGAAAAAGAGGAAGTAAGAATCACAGTCTTGGACTACAAAGGCATACAAGAGGAATACAATTACAAAAAAGATTTTATTACACAAAGCAACGAATATTTCAAAGCACACTACCCGCACAACGCAGGTGTAGGCGATGGCAATTTGTTTCGCTTTTTTATAGAACATAACCTAAGATTGCTCTCTAAAAATGGCTCACTGACCTACGTAACGCCTTCGGCATGGATTTATGAGGACAGTTCGCTCAACATTCGCAAGCATATTTTTCAAAATTATCATTTACATTTCTTTTACCAATTTGAGAATCGCGAAGGCATTTTCCCTGATGTGCATAGAAGTTACAAATTTGCGATTTTTCAGATTACAAGCCCCACCCAACCCTCCGTAGCGACGGTCGCCCCTGCTGGGAGGGCTTTAACTCCCCTCTCCTTTGGGGAGGGGCAGGGGGCGACCGTCGCTACGGTGGGGCATCTGCATCTCCCCGTTCGCTTCATGCAAACCGATACAGACGTACTCTACCGCAATGGAGGCAAAGACGATATTTTGCAGTATCCTTACGAAGATATTTATAAACTTTCTCCTGAGCATTGGGCATTGTTTGAGGTCAGGGCAGACAAAGATTTGGAGATTATCCGCAAGTGCTACCAAAAATTTGAGCCTATCAGTCCTGAATTTATAGATTTTAGGAACGAAATGCACATGACGGCAGACAGAGATATTTTCAAAGAAAAGCCTGACGATTTGGTGCTGTACGAAGGCAAAATGATTCATCAGTTTGATAGCAAGTTTGGCGAGCCACAGTATTGGGTAAATAAGCAAGACTTTGAGAACAGATTGATAGACACAGAGATAAGTCGCCTCGTCAGTGATATTTATCCACAAATTCCTGTAAAAAATGGCAAGGACAATCAGCGTGCTTTTGTGATGAAGTATTTAGAAATGAGCTATGAAGACTTACAAAAAGCAATCGTTTTTGACAAGGAATTTCCAAGATTGGTATTCAGAGATATTGCCAGAAACACTGATGAAAGGAGTTTGATTTCTGCCATTATTCCCCCTCATGTTACTTATGGAAATACCTTGCAGGGCTTTATGCCAAAAAAATATGTTTTGGAGGAAAAAAAAATCAAGATTCAGCCCTTTCCCCTTGAAAAACAGCTATTTGCCAATGCAATTTTTAACAGTATTGTTTTAGATTTTATCATTCGCTTTATCATCGATATTCATGTAAATAAAACTTACCTCATGCGACTGCCAATCCCACAGCCAAGTGATGAGGAACTGTTGGAAAATGAAATGTATAAAAAACTGATAATCAATGCGTGGAAGCTGAATGTGGTGA
>JALOMS010000257.1 GCA_025455345.1 Thermoflexibacter sp.
CATAGACCCAATTAATGACAATTTTCAGCAATTATATAAATTTCAACATTCATATCATTCTTACAAATCAACTCTCATTGAAGTCAGTAATGGACTTCTATATGGTATTGCTACTTCTTACACATCTTCTGGGGTCGTTTATAGTTATCAGATTAATAGTGGCGAATTTAAAGAGATATTAAATTTTAACAATTCTAATGGTGGAGTTTCTGGTGGAGAGGTAGGTTTTGTAAAAGAGAATGATAAGCTCTATGGTGTTGCTCACAACGCAGGAGGTAATGGTTCTATTTATGTAATAAACTACACAAATTACTACATTCGTACTGACGGCAATGACTCCAATGATGGCAAGACCAATTCCCCCACAGGCGCAAAAAAGACTATACAAAACGCAATTGATAACATATCCGAAGGAGGGACAATCACCCTTGTAGGGGATGCTTTCTTTGACGAATCCGTAACCATCAACAAAAACATCACCATCAAAACCATTGGCAATGTAAGTGTGAAAAATATCACCGTCCAAGGTGGAAAAACCGTAGATTTACAATCTCCTTTGGGCATTTCAGGCTTACTGAAATTGGAAGGAAATAGCAATTTTAACTCCAATGGCAATCTCACGCTACTTTCCTCTGCTACTTCTACGGCAATAGTAGATAACTCAGGCGGTAATGTGGTTGGCAATGTTACCTATCAGCGATACTTGGGAGATTACAGCTATCGCACTTCGGTTCAGGGGTATTCTTACTTTTCTTCTCCTACTTCTGGGAGCAAGATTTCTGATTTTAATGACAATGTGCCTATCGTTTTGAATCCTAATTATGATTTTGTGAGTGCTTACACTGGTGCTTTCCCTAACTTTTTCCGCTACAATGAGAGCAAAGTAGTAGCCGCACCCACTAATTTTAATGTCTTTGAAAAAGGTTGGGAATCTCCTGCTTCACTTGCTGAAAACCTGCAAGTTGGTCGTGGTTACATCTTGAACCTCAATACCAACACCTTGGTAGATTTCAAAGGCAATTTGAATGGTGGAACTATCAATATTCCTATCACCAAAGGCACAGCGACCAATTCGGGTTGGAACTTAGTGGGCAATCCTTACCCTTCTTCTTTGGATTGGGAAAAAGCATGGGATTTGAACAAAACCAAAGTAAAGGAAACGATTTACAGAAGAATTGCTATTGCGCCTTTTGGAGGTACTTGGGCGTACTATCAAGCGGGTGTAGGTGGCTTAAATGGTGGCGAAAAAGACATCGCCCTTGGACAGGGCTTTTTTGTTGAGAAAATCACACAAGGCAATGATAATTTGGTGCTAAATAATGGCATGAGGTCATACAACCAAGCGCAATTCTTCCGCACCGAAGAAAGCGAAGAATCCAAAACACAGGGAGTGGTGAAGGTAAAACTTTCCTCTCAAAAGTGGTCAGATGAAACCATGATTTATTTCAAAAAACAGGCAAGTGAAAAGTATGATGAAGGTTTGGAAGTACCTAAGAATCAGTACAATTCCTCACCTGCCCCCAACCTATTCACAAGCGTAGGTGGCAAAAGGCTTGCTTTCAATGCCCAATCTACCGAAAGTTTGCCCAAAGAAATTCCCTTGCACTTCATAACGGCAAGTAATGGACAGCACCAAATCAGTTTGAGCGAATTAAGAAACTTTAAAGAAAATACACCTATCTATTTGGAAGACAAGCGATTGAATATTACCCAAGATTTAAGAGAAAAACCTTACACTTTCACTGCCAATGCGGGGACAGATACCGCTCGCTTTGCCTTGAAATTTGAAGTTGCTTTTGCCCAAGTGATTCCTGACGAAAGCCTCACTGTTTACCCCAACCCTGCGACAAGCGAACTGAAAATCAACATAGATAGCAAGTTCAGAGGCAAGTTGGCAATCAGGTTGTTAGATATTTTGGGCAGGGAAGTCAGCAGCCAGACTTTTGACAAGACCTTCACCCAAGAGGAGTTCAAAATGGATTTGAGTGGCTTGGACATGTATTTTGTGGAGATAGCGGAGTTGTTTGTGGGGACACAAACAACGGCAAATGGAACGCAGACGACAACAAGCAGAAAACAAGTGAGGAAAGTGGTGAAGGAGTAGCAGTTTTCAAAAAGAAAATTACAAACTTGCCCCTATCCTAAACCCTGATTGGTAGCCATGTGGTGTTGAAAACCCATTCCACCAGTCCACGCGAAGCACACGCAACAAGCGTCCAAGACCTACGCCTACCTCTACGTAGTTGCCTAAGTTGGGTGTATAGAGGTAGTTAGCTCCTAAGAACAATTCCGTTTGGAACTGCTTGAACAGGGGAATATAGTCCGTGAGCCAGCCGCCAAAGCGGTGTTGCCAATGCGCCTGTAAATAGCGGTCATTCGTGCTATATGTGTAGTAATTCAAGAGTTGGAAGTTTCGACTTGTCAGTACCGTTTGTAAGACAGTGGTCTGGTTACCCGCAAAATGCTGAAAATCTGCAAAGAATAATTGATTGTTATTCAAGAAGATACCACTTTCTACCGTAAGACTACTGCTCCCAAATCTACCAAAATTCCAAGTATCGTTCATGCGGAAGCGCAACAAATCAAAATCGGTATCCACAAAACCCTTGCTGTAAATAGCGGTGAAAGTAGGGTAGCGCGAGCCTGTAACTTGCTTGCCCGTAGGCGTGAGGGCGTAGGTTTGTGCAGGTACAAAAATCAGTTGTAGGTCTAAGCGCAGGGCATTATTGGCTTGGAAAAATTGGTTGAGATTTCTGCTCAACTCATGCGCCTCTCCAAAACCTGTAATCAAATTTTGAGGGACATTGCGCTCGTAAAGTAGGGTGTCTCCGCCCCGCGCCCAAGAGTAATTGGTGTTGTTTTCCAAAGCAGTACGCCGCGCATATTCCCCACGTAAACCCACATAAAATCCATTGGCAATTTCTCTTTCGTATTGGATTCTAAGAAAAGACTTTTGATAGATTTTCAGGAAATTTTGTTTGCTCAAAAGTGTATAAAACGTGGCTAAATAAGGGTCAATCTGCTGAAAATTAGCCCATTGAAAAAGCCAATTTATGCGGATTAAATTGCCAACGCACTCCTATTTTTGCTTGGGGACTTTGGTTGGCAAAACCGTAGCGCACCGAAGGCGTAAGTTGTAAAGTTTGCCCGCTTTCCCAAGTTTTTTTATAGGAAAAAGGTAAATCGAATACCAAGCCCTCTACTGCATTGAAACTAAATACATTGAGCAAAGCAGGGTACTTCAATTCTGTATTTTTAAACTTATTTTTATGCGTATGCCCTAAAAAAATTGCCCTTGCAATATTTACATTATTCTCTTTTTTCACAATGGAGTCTTGCACTGGCTTTTCAGTGAGCCTTGTGAGCAAGATTTTCTTTGATTCGTAATCTTCTTTCTCCTCCAAAGTAAGCGGGACAGGGCGCATTTTTTCCCAATAAATGCTGTCTTTGCGGTGCGAGTTGGGCGTAATTTCTAAGGTTTGTAGCCCAAGTTCTTGCTCCGAAAAAGTAGGATTTAACTCATAATCAGAAGTTACCATTTGATAGAATCCTCTCATTTTGGAAGATTTGATGTCAAAACTCAATGTCATGTTAAGTGGCAACCAAACGCTGTTGATGTCGGGCGTAATAGGCGTGTAAATTTGGCGCAGGGTATCAGAAAAAGGAGCGGCGGCTACCTCGCTCAGGCGTGTATCTACACTGTGTATGCGCCATGAGTTTTCTATGATGTAGATATGCCCCTCAAAAGCAGGCGCAGTAGGATAGCGAGGAATCAGTTTTATCTTATTGATTTCTAAACCATTTTCTTGGCTTACTCCTTCCAATTTGTAATCGTAATAAGCAAAAGCGTCTGCCGCAATAGGCGAGGCAAAAGATTTGGAATTTACCCTGAAACAGCGATTTTTATAAAAATTAATCCAAACACCGTAATTTTTGCTGTAAGTGCTTGTATCTCCGCTTGTAAGTGAAGAAAGGATTTTCTCTTTTTGCTTGTCTTTTTGTTGGAAACTGACCTCCGAAAGTGCCTCTGAAAGGTAAAAAACGCCTTGTTGTATGGTGGTTTGCGTCCCAAAGATGTTCAAATTGGATTGGTTATTCTCCTCCCCGCGCATAAAAAGTTTGGAATACACCTTGCAACGGTAACTTTTATACTCCTCTTCCAAGTAATACAATCGCTTCTTTTGTGCTTGCCTAATTACCTCATAAGCAGGGTCTTCGTCCGAGCGTACTACTACCTCTTTCAAGGTAAACACATCTTCTTCTATCTGCACATTGAGCTTTTGGGTAGGTGAATCGCCTATTTCTACATTGACTTTTTTTGCCTTGTAGCCAATGCAACGGAACTCCAAAACATACTTCCCTGTGGAGAGTTTCAAAGAAAAATACCCATCTAAGTTGGTAGAAGTTCCCTTAGAAGTTCCTACGACCGCTACCGTAGCAAAGGGCAAACCCGCGCCTTTGGGGTCAGTGAGCCTGCCTTGCAAGTCAGTTTGGGCAAAAGTAGAGAGAGAGGTTAAAATAAAGAATAGGAGAAAATAAGTTTTTTGCATTTTGATTTTATTCAAATGGTTTTATCAAAAAACTGCCTTTAACAAACTTTGTTTAATGAATGTCGTGTAAAATTTATTTTGTTTTACACAGAAAATTGATTTTCCTCTTACTTTTTTAGATTGACAAATTTTGAAAATTAACAACAGAGGAAGTAATTAAGCATAATTTTTGTGATATTTTAAATTATGTTAAAAATTAATTGGTTTTAGGTCAGAAACTTCAAAGGTATCTGACAAATGAATAAAACCACATTTGATTACACATCACTAAATTACTTTTTCAATTTTCACTAACCACCAAAAAATATGCAAAAAATAGCTGTTTTAATTTTGTGTTTGTTTGTGTTTTATCACGCCTCTGCACAGACCGTAGGTAGTGTTTATTTTGCTACCTTATGCGATAAAAATGCTCCTGAAAATAAGGATTTTAACAATGGAGATTTTATCTTTTCTCATGTCAAATTTGCAAAGCCTCTTTCACAAATATTGTCATTGACGGGCAAACCTGTTACCTTTCATATAGAATACCACGAAAATGGCAAACTCATAGAGTATGAAGACCTTGGAATGAACGAGGCAGACATCAAATCAGCTACAACTGCTGGTTATGTGGTGCTTCCTGTGGTATCTGACCCTGCGGGCAACTGCGTTTCCTACAAGAAAAATCTTTTTGCTACCTACTTTCCGCCTGCCTTAGCTCAACTATCCGTAGGCAAGCACACCATTACAGCAAAAGTCTTTTCGTACAACTACAAAGACGCAAAAGAAGTCATGGCTGAGGGAACTTTCACTTTAAATATCACTAATCCTTCTTTCTACAAAAAAAATGCTGATGAAGCCTACAAAGCCATGAGCGCAAGAGGAGTAACCTATACTATCGAGAAAATATATGGTAGTGGTGGCAATACGGGAGGCGGTACTTCTTCTGGGAAGAAAACCACTGTCAGGGTAACTTTACAATGCAATAGCATGGACTTGCGATTGCGCCTTAATCAGGGAGGTGGGACTTACATGAATACCACTATCCAAAAAAACATTACTTCTACGCATACTATTGCCGTAGGCTCTAAGATAGAACAACTAAATGGAAGTGATGAGCGTGTAAGGGACTTGATAACCATTACCGCAGACATGGACGGAAAAACAATAAATTTGTGTAAATAGCAGATATACAAGGTTATTATGGTCATTCACTAAGTAAGTCTTTTTGTTCTTCTTTTAAAAACTCTATTGGTAGGTATCCTTCAATGTTAGGAATGGATTTGTCTGCGCCATGAGCAAGTAGTAGTTTTACACATTCTTCTTGTTGATGTTGGTTTTGCGCTCCGCCAAAGGCGATTCCATGTACTGCCCAAAGCAAGGGAGTAGATTGGAACTTGGTACATAACTGATTGATATTTGCACCCAAATCAATCAGTTTTTTTAATACTGTTTTGCTTCCGCACCACGCCGCCCAATGCAACGCTGTTCCACCATGACAACCCTTGTGATGAATGTCTGCGCCTTTTTCTATGTAAAAAAGAGCAAGATTTTCAGCATAAAAACTAACGGCAGCCGTAAGCGGAGAGTCTTGATTTTCAACTAATTCTATGCCATTAATAGCTGCGCCAAACTCCAAGAAAATAGTAGCTAAAGCTATTGCCTCTTCCTCTGAAATTTTTTTGGCAAATACAGCGTCCCCCAATCTATGGAGCGGGTGAGCTTTCTTGTTTTCTTCTGTTTCTAAACCAATGTTTTCATTCGCCAAGTTTGGATTGGTAGCAAGTGCTTTTCTAAGTCCTTTGTAGTCTTTGGAATGTATGAGGTTTGAGATATTGTCTTCCATAGATTATTTTTTATTTTTCAAATATAATAATAAAATACACGTTAAGTATATCAACAAAAATAAACGTTTTTTGTATTCAGTTCCGTAGGAACTTGCGTTTTGTAAAACTATCTCACTAAGCATTTACATAAAGCCTCGTAGAGGCGTAACTTACTGATTTAAAATAATTAGTTTCGTCCCTATGGGACTTTACGATGACATGGTGCTTGTTTTTACAAAACTGTCGCCTACTACGAGGCTAAATAAAGAACGCTTAGAAAAGTTAGATTACTTAGTAATTGAACAAAATTAAAGTAAAGTATTACAAAAATAACACTTTGAAAATCAATTAACTGACACTTTGAAGGTGTCCGTTAATTTCGCTTAATTCCTTATCAATAATTTTTGAAAATGTTTATTAATAATGGAAAAATCGTGAAAGATATGAGATGAAGTAAAAACGTTAATGTCTTAAATTTTTGCTTTACTATTTACCAAATATGGTGTTGATTTCCTCGATATCTACTTCTAAAAATTTTCTTGCTATTTTATCCAAAGTCTGCTTGTCCCCTGTAAAATGCAAAGTGGTGTGTATATGTGGTTTACTTTCATTGGGCTTGAGTGCCAAAGCTGGTGAAGATGTTTCTAATTCATAAAAATTTCCCAAATCATTACTATCATTGTATGAGTTACTTACATCTCCCGCATAAGGATTTTCTTGGATTTTCCATTGAGAGTTTACGTAATCTGTATTCGTAGGATTAAAAGTAAATTTGACAATTGTAAGTGTTTGTTTTTCTGCATCATAACTTCCTATGACATCTTTGCTTCTTTGTGGAGAAATGCCAATTTTGCTACGCAGTTTGGCATCTGCTTTAAAAAATACAATGTGATTGCTTACCATTAATCTATCCAAAGGAATTTTCCCAAAATAGTCATCATTTACTTTGACCCCCAATTGGGCATTGTCTCCTGATATTATTGGAATAACTACGGTATTTTGAGGAGAGGCATTATACATTCCTAATATCCAAATAGATAACAAACCTTTGTCTTTTGTCCAAGCATTCTTTCCAATATTAGTAACTCTATTATCTGATTGATAAGCAACACATTGGACTTGGTTGATGGTATCTTTCCCGACTAAGTTTTCTATGGTCATTCTATCCAAAAGGCGAATTGTTCTATCTACTTTGAGGTCGAAAACCGTCCCGCTATAATTTATCAATCGCATGATTTTTTGCATTTTTACAGAGGAACTATCTTGGGAAACTAACTCGAAGGTTTCAGTATCTATGGGTGCAGGAGTCTGCCAATGTTCGATATCAAAAGTATCTCCTTTTTTAAAAAATATGGCGTATTGCCCACCTTCAGGTCCTAACCAAAAACGGTCTGCTCCTCCAAAAGCATTAATTTGAGGTACGAATTGCCCTGATTGGATAAGGTCGTAGTTCAGCCAGCCAAAACTAATGCCACGAAGACCTTCTGTAGTAGCAGTCATTACTCGTCCTTGGAATTTGGGGCTTACGATAATTTGAGCATTCCCATTAGCTAAAATAATGGTAGAAGAATCATACTTTTTTAGGAAATCTACATCATAGCCAAAAGTAATATTAGGCTTTGTATCTGGGCTTATGCTGTCTTGGTGGGAAGTGCTATCTTGGGTATTGGTTTCTTGTGATTGGTAGGTATTACAAGAAAAAAAAATAGTAATTATCAATAAATTAAGAAAGTATTTCATTCCCTTACATTTTTTAAAAGTTCTTGTTTTTCTAAATCAAATAAATCACTCAATACTTCTGCTAAAGTTTCTGCTTCTCCTCTTTTGCAAGCCGCTTTTAGTTGCAGTACAGGCATTTTGATGATTTTTTGCATCATGCTTTTGGTAATGCGGTCTATTTTTTCTATTTCTATTTCATCTAACTGCTTCATATAGCGTTCTAATTCTTCTTTGCGAATTTGTTCTAAGAGATTTTTGAGTTTTTGGATTACTGGTGATACTATCATTTCTTTTGCCCAGTTCTCAAAATCTGCTACAGCCAGATTGACCAACTCCTCGACTTGGGGGATTGCTTCTTTGCGGCGTTGTAAGGTTTCATCGACACGATTATTGATGGTATCAATATTGTAAAGGAGCGCGCCCGTTGTTTGTTCTATTTCAGGCTCTATGCTACGCGGTACAGAAAGGTCAAAAAAGTATTTGAAAGAGAGGATATTAAGTTGGGAAACAATTGCTTTGGTGATGAAAGGCTCATTTTTTTGGATAGCACAAACAATAAAATCCGCCTCTTGGATATTTTGGAAGATTTGCTCGAAGCCTATGGCTTGATAGCCCAGTTCTTCTGCTAAGCTGACGGCTTTGTGATAGGTTCTATTGGCAAGTTTGACATTTGGCAGGGGAGTATTTTTGAGGTTGCGTACTACATCACTACCTATCTCGCCTAACCCTATGACCAATATCTTGGGTTCTACTAACTGTCTTGCTAATTCTTCTATCATTTCTACTGTGGCATAAGAGACAGATGCCGCCCCTGTACGAAACTCGGTTTCTTGGACAATTTTCTTATTGGTAAAAAAGATAGTATGAAGGAGTCTATGCAGAAAAGCTCCAGCCAGATTTGCGTCTGCCGTCCATTGATAGGCATTTTTTACTTGATTGATAATTTGCAAATCCCCAACTACTTGGGATTCCAAGCCTACACTTACTCTAAATAATCGTCTTATAGCTTCTTGAGGGTTATTAATGACTTGAAAATAAGACAAATATGAGTCTATATTTGTAATCATTTTTTCAATACCCACTAATTTTATCAATTCCGTAGATTTGTCTTCTTCAGAAGAGTAATATATTTCAGTGCGGTTACAAGTAGAGATAATGAGCGTCTCGCTAATACTTGTAATTTCCTGAATTTTAGATAATAATCTGCGTATAGCTCCCTCGTCAAGAGCTATTTCCTCGCGAATATCCAAAGGAGCGGTTTTGTAAGAAAGAGCGATTGCTTTAAAATTAAAATCCATATTTGGCAAAAGTAACCTAATCCTAATTTTGACTCATTATTATTTCATAAATACAAATTTATAAATCAAAAAGCGATAAGAGAAATTCTTTGCTAATCGCTTTTCTAATTTAGAATGAGTATAAATAATAAAAATAGCTATTCATTTTTTTAAATCTATACCTTTTAAAAAGCACTACTCTAATTTGACTCCCATAAGCAAAATATCATCTATTTGTCTATGGGACTCGTGAAGCCAATCAGTGATGGTTTTTTCCAAAATTTCTTTCTGCTCGTGCATAGGCTCTTGGTGAATTTGGAAAAGAAGTTCCCTGAGTTTTCTTGTCCCAAATTTGCCATTGTTTCCTACTCCAAATTGGTCTTGATAGCCGTCTGTAAATAAATAAAATGTAGTAGGGTGTTCTATCAAAAACGAGTGTTTGATGAATCTCCGTGCTGTATGACGCGGGTGATAACCTCCTATGGGGATATTATCTCCTCTTACATACTTCATTTCATTATTTTGTATAAAGACAAT
>JALOMS010000258.1 GCA_025455345.1 Thermoflexibacter sp.
TTTTGCTTATATCTTCTTATTTCTTCAGAGAATTTAAGATTGTTTGTAAAATGTTTCTCACCTCTGGAGACCACCAATGCCTAAGTGTATCTTTGAAAGCATCAACAGATACCAAGTTTAGCTCTTTGAGTAAGTCTCGACGTAGGTTTAATTTTGTTATCTGCCATGTAATAGGGTCAAAACTAAGGTATTGATTCATTTTTAATTCTGCTCTGCTAAGCAAGTCAGCCATAGGGACAGTCTCATCTACCAATTTCATCTCCAATGCCTCCTCTGGAGTAAGCAACCTTCCTTCCATGAGATTTTGATAGGCATTTCTACTCCCAATCCAATAAGCATACAAGGCAAAAATATGCGTAGGAACAATAATACCCACAGGCACTTCATTTAATCCTATTTTGTAGTTACCCGATGCCATAAGGCGATAGTCTCCACACAAAGACAAAATACACCCACCCGCAGGACTATGACCTGATATTGCACAAATTAAGGGCTTGGCAAAGGAGGCAAGCGCAAATGTCATTTGGGAAAAATCTATCCAAAAGGATTCCATTTCTTGTTCATTATATTGATAAAGTTCTACCAAATCCAAGCCTGCTGAAAAGTAATGCTCTTTTCCTGAAATAATCAAGCCTTTGACTTCGTGATTATTGGCAACAATATGAGATAACTCGGTAAGTTCATGAATCATTTGACGATTCATAGGATTTGCTTTCCCGCGATTAAGGTGTGCGATAGCATATTTGTCTTTGTATGTAATTGTAATGGTTTGCATAAATTCTGCTTTTATACGTTTGTGATTTTTAATGAAAGATAGAACTATTTTTAGTAAAATCCCAAGCAATTTGAATTGGCTTGAGCGTATCATATATATTTTTTAGTTATTTGATTATCTTATCGCTTTAGCGATGCCCGATGGTATTACATGAAAATAATTTTAGCTAAAATAAGCAAATATATTTTGCAAAAGTTAAATTTGCATAAGTCTTAAAATTATTTTAAAACAATATCACATGGAGTTGCATGATATTCCTCCACATATTTTAGCCCAAGTAGATAAATTAGAGCATAAATATGAAGCTATGGGGCAAGACCTTTCCTCTTATTTAGACGGTCTTTTATATGCTAATTATTTGACTTATTGGGATTATATACATTTGGACACCTTGTTGAGTTTGCAGACCCCTAAGACAGATTTTCCCGATGAGCAGATTTTTATTATCTATCACCAAATCACGGAGTTATATTTTAGATTAGTATTATTGGAAATCAAACAAATTACTCACCAAGAGTATCTTACCGAAGAGTTTTTTACAGCAAGATTGAAACGTATAAATCGTTATTTTGCTTATTTGGTCAATACTTTTGAGATTATGGGCGAGGGCATGGAAAAAGAACAATTCCTCAAATTTAGAATGTCTTTACTTCCTGCAAGTGGATTTCAATCGGGGCAGTTTCGTATGATAGAAATTTGTACCACAGATTTCAAATATTTGGTAGAAAAGGAATATTATAGACAAATAGACACACATACGACCATAGAGGAGATGTACGAATATATTTACTGGCGATATGGGGCTACCGAATTAGCTACTGGCAAAAAAACCCTAACGCTCAAACAATTTGAAGACAAATACCGCGAAACTTTTATTAGGTTAGCACAAGAATACAAAGAGAATAACTTTTTACGACTTTTTAAAAGAAAATTTCCACACTCTGAAAGTATCAAAAACGAACTTCGTAAGTTTGATGCCTTGCTAAATATAGATTGGAAATTAGCACATTTTGGGTCGGCGGTTCGGTATTTGCACAAAGAACCCGCAGACATTGCGGCTACGGGAGGGACTAATTGGCAGAAATATTTGCCACCGCGATTTCAAAAAATGATTTTTTATCCCGAACTATGGACAGCAGAAGAAATAGATGAATGGGGCAAAAGTTGGGTAGTAGAAAAGTTTGGAAAGAAAAAATAACTAATGGGATGCACTCAATTTTGTCGCTGTGTGAGATAGGTGTTAAAACCATTTTAGCAAGGCAAACTACCTATTTTGGCGATGAAAATGATAAAATAATACTATTTAATCAAAAAATCGTAATATGATAGTGCGAATTATCAATTTAATCTTCTAAATTTGCGAAAAATGATTAAGAAATATATTTTTAACTCTTAAAACCTAAATTTCAAAGAATCGTACTAAAATTAGTATAAAACAATTAAAAAGATGCCTACTTATTATAAGTATTTGGAAATTAATAAACTTTAAATTTTCAATACAATTTGTAGTCTTTGTAATTAAAAAAGCTATTTTTGGTACACTAATTCTCGTTCAAAAATTTTTAACTTGAATTAACCTAATCTAATACTTAAACCTATGAAAAAAAGAGTGAACTATGTAAGTCTGATGTGTCTGTTCGCTTTGTTCTTGGGGATAAATGCAAATGCCCAAACAATTGCTGATAGAATTACTAAGCGTGACGTACAGCCAAAGGCAGAGAGAATGCCTAACATCATTAATAAGTTATTACATGATGAGTATGCACCAGCTATCAGCCCAGACGGAAGAACCCTTGTATATCAGTCCAACGAGGGTGGAAAAACTTGGGAGTATTACAGATTGTGGCATTCTATGCGCGATACTGTAACTGGTTTTTGGACTACTCCTATGCCGATTGATGAAATCAATGCTGATTTCAAACAAGGCGATATTTATGGTGGACCAAGCCTAAGCTATGATGGCAAAACATTGTATTTCTTTGCCAAAATGGGTGATGGCGGTTCAGAAGACATCTACCAATCTACTAAAGGTACTGATGGAAAATGGAGCAAACCTGAAAAAGTATCAGGTGGAGTAAACTCTGGCGAATACGAAGGATTTCCTTCTATCTCTCCAGATGGTATGTTCTTATACTTTATGAGAAAGAAAGATGGTGGTTCTTCTTCTAATAGTGGCGGAGCTGAGTCTGCTGACAAAGGTGATAGCAAAGCAAGCAAATATCCTTCTTGCTATAAACTTATGGTAGCTAAAAGAAAAATGGACGGTACTTTCGGTGATGCTACAGAGTTGCCCTCTCCTATCCCTGGAGATTGCGATAAGCACGTAAGAATCCTCCCTGATGGTCAGTCTTTATTCTTCTCATCTACTCGTACTTGGTTATCTCCAAAAGATTCTAAAGATTTTGACTTGTACTATTCTTCTATGCAACCCGGTGGTGCATGGACTGCTCCTGTTTTAACAGACATGAGTCCTTGGGTAAGAACTACTATGTATTCTTACCAGCCTGATATGTTAGTTTCAGTAGCTCCTAATGACAATCCTCATGTATTAGCTTACTTCAGCTCTTATAGAGGTGCATCTTACGAATTGTTTACTTATCCATTACAGGAAAGATTCAAGCCTAAGCGTACTTGTTGGTTCAATGCCACTATTGTAGATTCTGCAAATGGTACAAAATTAAAACCAACCGTTAAAGTAACAAACTTAACGCGCGACCCGCTAAGCTATGATAAAATGTCTGATGAAGGCAAATTCAAAACTGTATTGACAGAAGGAAACAAATACAAATTTGTTCTTGACCTCGATGATTATGAATCTGTTACTTTTGTAGTAGATTTGACAAAAGATATATCTGAGTGGGAATGTAGCAAATTAGTAAAAATGCGTAAGAAAGGTGTTCTAGCTACTGTTACTGTACTTGATGGCTTGACTAACGAAGTAATTGCTGAATCTAACGCAGATATCAAGCCAGACGACGGCAATGGCAAAGTTTCTGAATTTAAGAAAACTGGTCCTGGTAAATTCTTCGCATTGTTAGCACCTGGTACTACTTACACAGCTAATGGTACAGCAGACCAATACGAGCCTGCTTCTATTTCTTTAGATTTGAAAAACAAGGTAGCAGGTGATACTATCAATAGAGAAATCTTCTTGTTTGACTTATCTAAGATTGTGTTCCAAAATATCAATTTTGAAACAGCAAGACCTCGTACATTGGACGAAAAAGAATTGGATAAATCATTATTACCGAAAGCAAGAACAGAGTTAGACAAAGTACATAAGTTCTTGACTGACTACCCAAGAATCAGTATCCGCATCGAAGCCCATACTGATGACCGTGGTGGAGATGAGTATAACCAAGGTCTATCTGAGCGCAGAGCCGCTGCCGCTAAATATTACTTAACTAAGGTTAAAGGTATAGCTGAAAGCCGTGTAGAAACTCGCGCATTCGGAGAAAAATCACCAACCGTACCTAACAACTCTCCAGCAAACTGGGCGTTGAACCGTCGTGTTGAGTTCAAACCTCAAATCAAAAGATAATCAGTAATAGATTTTCTTCATAAAAAAATAAGCTATCTACTCTTAGATGGCTTATTTTTTTATTTTGTAGTCTTTCTATAATTTAATTACATTTGCAGAAACACTCCTGATTTATTATTAATCAAATAATTTTATGGACAATAAAAGTAAAAGTTTCTTATACGAATACCTTAATAATGCTTCTCCCACAGGTTTTGAAACATCTGGGCAAAAAATATGGTTGGATTATATTAGACCGTATATACATGATTATCATGTGGATAATTACGGTTCGGTAGTAGGAATAGTTAATCCACAAGCTCCGTATAAAGTAGTCATAGAAGCCCACGCAGACGAAATTTCTTGGTTTGTAAATTACATAACCGCAGAAGGTTATATCTACGTAATTCGCAATGGTGGTTCTGACCACGTGATAGCTCCATCTAAAAGAGTGAATATCCATACAGAAAAAGGAATAGTCAAGGGGATATTTGGATTTCCTGCGATTCATACACGCAAAGGCGACCGAGCCGATATGAAGCCTACCATGCAAAATATATTTTTGGATTGCGGTTGCTCTTCCAAAGCCGAAGTAGAGGAGTTAGGAATACATGTAGGCTGTGTAGTTACCTTCGAAGATGGACTAATAGAACTCAATGATAAATATCTGGTAGGTAGAGCATTAGACAATCGTATAGGAGGATTTATGATAGCAGAAGTAGCTCGTAGGCTATCAGAAAATGGCATAAAACTTCCTTTTGGCTTGTATGTAGTGAATGCTGTACAAGAGGAAATTGGGCTAAGAGGAGCAGAAATGATTTCGCGCTATTTGAAACCTGATTTGGCGATTTGTACAGATGTATGCCATGATACAAAATCTCCAATGTATGACAAAATTTTAGATGGAGAACAAGCGTGCGGGTTAGGTCCCGTGCTAACCTATGCCCCTGCTGTTCAAAACAACTTGCTTAAAATGTTGATAAATGTTGCCAAAACTAAAGAGATACCTTTCCAACGTGCCGCATCAGAGCGTAGCACAGGTACAGATACAGACTCTTTTGCTTTCTCAAGCATAGGTGTACCTTCTGCACTGATTTCTTTGCCTTTAAAATATATGCACACTACGGTCGAGATGGTACATAAAGCTGATGTAGAAAATGTAATAAAGCTTATGTATGAGTTTTTGTTGCAAGTAGAGGCAGGGCATGATTTTAGATATTTCAAATAATCAGAAAAATCTATATTACTGTTTATCAAATAGATACAAATATAGCTTATAATAATAAAATCCACTTTGCAATTAAGTGGATTTTATTTGAAAATATTAAAGTGTGTTTTATTTAAAGTAATTCATAAATTCCAGCTACTCCTTGCCCACCACCAACACAAGCCGTTACCATACCATATTTTTGCTTTCTTCGTTTCATTTCGTTAAATAATTGGATAGAAAGTTTTGCTCCAGTACAGCCAAGCGGATGTCCAAGCGCAATAGCCCCTCCATTTGGATTTACTCGGTCTATATCTATATCTAATGTGCGAATAACTCCCAAAGCCTGAGCTGCAAATGCCTCATTAAGTTCTATTTGCTCTATATCTTGGAGTTTAAGACCCGCTTGTTTGAGTGCTTTTGGAATAGCCGCAACCGGTCCTATCCCCATGATACGAGGCTCTACGCCTACTGCCGCATAAGACATCATTCTGGCAATAGGTTTGAGGTTATAGCGTTGTACCATCTGCTCGGACATGATAAGCACAAAAGCCGCACCGTCAGAGGTTTGTGATGAATTACCAGCAGTAACAGACCCTCCATTGGCAAATGCAGGCTTCAACTTTCCTAATGCGTCCAAAGACGTATCTGCTCTCGGTCCTTCATCTATACTTATGATAGTTTCTTTATTTTTCTTTCTGCCACTCTCATCTATATATGTTTCTGTAACTTTGATAGGAACGATTTCATCTGCGAATTTTCCTGATTGGATAGCCGCAATTGCTTTTTGGTGGGAATTATAAGAAAAAAGGTCTTGGTCTTCTCTGGAGATTTTATAATCTTTAGCAACCTGCTCGGCTGTCAGCCCCATGCTAAGATAATACTCTGGATGTTTTTCTGCAATTTTCCAATTCAAAGCAGTCTTATACCCCATCATAGGCACTAAGGACATAGACTCTGTTCCCCCCGCAATCATACAATCTGCCAAACCTGCATGAATCTTTGCCGAAGCCAAAGAAATTGCCTCTACCCCAGAGCCACAATAGCGATTGATAATCATTCCTGCAACACTAATAGGCAAGGACAATAAAGAAATCATACGCCCCATTTGCATGCCTTGTTCTGCTTCAGGAACAGCATTCCCTACGATGACATCATCTACCTCTGATGCGTCAAAATTAGGAATAGAAGCTACCAAGTGTTTGATTACATCAGCCGCCATGTCATCGGGTCTGGTAAATCTAAAACCGCCTTTGCTTGATTTGCCTACTGCGGTTCTATAACCTGCTACAATATATGCATTCATCTTGATTGAATTTTTTGAATAAATTGATGAAATTATGAGTGATTATTGGTTTTCTAAATATTTGTTTGCTTTAAATAGTATGCTTGCATAACAATTTTCAAACTTAAAAAATTTTTCCTAAATACATTAATAATTTGCTAAATTTTATTTTGAACCTCAATAG
>JALOMS010000259.1 GCA_025455345.1 Thermoflexibacter sp.
TTCAATGTCTTAGGGCAACCATGGATATCTGAAATAACAAATCTACTCATAAAGTTATGTTATATTCAACTCCTCACCGAGTTGTGTGATGTTGCTATTTTATTTTTCTACCAATATTAGATTCCTAACGGAATAAAATACAGATTATCAAGAATTTATATTAAAAATTTAACAACCCTGCAAAGGGTTAAATATTGGTAGCACAAATCAATTCCCCCATACATCTCAACTCCGTGAGGAGTTGAACACAAGCACCTCACTCTGGTTCTTTGAAAATATATCTTTCATCAAAATCTATTTCAAATAATTTCAAAAAACCTTTGTACTCTTCTAAAAATGTACGCTTTTTATGATGTTCTTCCTGATTCTTAATATAATCAACAATATCAGGAAGTTGTGATTGTCCATAAGAAAAAGCACCATAACCTTCTTGCCAAGCAAACTTCCCTTTTATTAATCGCTTCTCATTTATCCACAGAGAGGAAGCAACCTTAACATCTTTCATCAATTCAGAAAGAGATTGAGAAGGACGAAAGCCAATTAAAATATGAACATGGTCGGGCATACCATTTATAATCAAAACCTTATGGCTATTGTTTTGGATAATACCTGTCATGTATTTGTAAAGTTCATCTCGCCAACTTTTTTGTATTAGCCCTTCCCTATACTTTACTGCAAATACTAATTGCAAGTGAATTTGTGTATATGTACTTGCCATAATTTTTATTTTACTACTGTTATTCAACTCCTTACGGAGTTGGGTGATGTTGCTATTTTATTTTTTCTACCAATATTAGATTCCTAACGGAATAAAATACAGATTATCAAGAATTTATATTAAAAAATTTAATAACCCTGCAAAGGGTTAAATATTGGTAGCACAAACCAATTACCCTATACATCTCAACTCCGTCAGGAGTTGAATACAAGCACCTCTCTGTTGCTATTTTATTTTTTCTACCAATATTATATCACAACGACGAACTGTTCATAACGAAATAAAATTCAGATTATCAATAACTTATATTAAAATTCAATAACCCTGCAAAGGGTTAAATATTGGTAGCACAAACTATATTTTCAGTTTGCAAAGTTACAAACAAATTTTTGCCTAATAAAGTTTATAGCTCTCAAATGTAGTTTACTCTAAAATACGCATTTCTACTCTACGATTGAGTTTTTTACTTTCTTCATTACGTTCTTTGGTGATAGGTTGGGATTCTCCCAAGGCAAGGGTTTTTATTCTATCTTTTTCAATACCTTTTTCTATCAAAAATGATTTAATAAACTCGACTCTTTCTTGAGATAGTTTCATATTGTCAGAGAGTCTTCCTTCTATATCTGTATGCCCTTCCAATTGTATTTTCATATTGGGACTTTCTTTAAGCATTCTTACCAAACGTTCTAATTCGGGAAAGGAGGCGGTGAGCAATACTGCCGAACTTTGTTCAAAAAAGATATTGTTGAGTTTGACAGATTGTCCTGCTTGTACGGGTGTAAGATACAAATCTTTGTTAAGTTCTTGATAGTTATCTACATGAGTAAGGTCTATATTTTCACTTATCGGGAAAAAACCACTTGCTTTTGCCCAAAAACCATATATGTTTTTAGCGGGTAAGATGATTTTATATTCACCTGTCGTGGGGTTAGCGAGGGCATAACCCGCGTCTGTAGCTTTGTCAAGAAACTCATAAACGATTTCTGCTGAAATAGGCTGATTGGTCTGTGTGTTTAATACTCTTCCAGAAATAATGACAACAGGCTCTGGTTTAACTTCTTGAGGAAGTTTTGCTCTAAAAATATCCGCACTTCTGTTATTAGAACCGTGATAAGAAACAAAATAAACGTACTCTCCTTTGGCATCTATCGTACAAGATGCGTCCCAATCTTTAGAATTGAGAAAGTTTCCTACATTCACAGGTTCTGTCCACTTAGTCCATGTATCATCTAAGCGGCGACTCATAAAAATATCTGTTTCTCCAAATCCACTAAATCCATTAGAAGAAAAATACAACGTGCGGTCATCTGCGGCTAAAAAAGGAGTAAGTTCTATGCCTGCTGTATTGATATGGCTACCTAAATTTTTAGGAGTAGTCCACGAGCCATCTTTTTTTGCAAAACTTACATACAAATCTCTTTCTCCATAGCTATCTTCTCTTTGAATAGCCAGAAGCAGTGATTTTTTGTTATTTGCTAAGAAAAACTCGGCAAATTTATTGAGATTGTAATAACTATCTATTTTTACAGGTTCAGGAAATGTCCACTCATCTAATGTATTGATTCGATGACTCATCGATATTCCGCCCAGCGACTTACCGCCTTTGACGTATCGATTGGCTAAAAGAAGTGTATTCCCATCGGGTGTTACCGTACAAACGTAATTATGACTTTCATTATTTAGGGGTTCGGGGAGGTGCTTTGATTGACTCCAATTCCCATTATCGTCCAAGGTAGCATACCAAATATCATCATTATAGATAGACTTACCTTCGGCTTCTCTGTACCTACTTGGAATATTATCCTTGTGGTTTTTGCGGTCTATGTAGAGTGTACGTCCGTCAGGAGCAATCACGGGCATAATCTCATCAAATTCTGAATTAATGCTATCACTGAGATGCTCGATGAATTTGTCAAAAACCTTTTCACAGGCTACATTGATTTTTACCTTGATAGGAACTGTAGAATTAGATATGCCAATACAATCTATGTGATTCCACCCTTTGACATCTGTGATATTTAATACTAACTTGACCGCACAAACATTGTAAGGTGTCATTGGGAAGAATAGATAAAATACTCTCCCCAAAGAATCTGATGCTTTGGTATCTAAATTTTGATAGATAAGGTGTTCGGCATTTTTTTCATCATACAAATATACTTGGGAAATCGCACCAGCATTAAAACTTTCTCCAATAGCTATTTGGCAGATAGGCATAGGCGTAGTATAACCTACTTTAATCCATTCATCTTTTCTGCCATCTTCGCTCGCAGGCGACCAAGCACAGGGGCTACTTCCTGTGGCGGGTAGTTTGTTGGGTTTTCCTAAGATTTGGATAGCGCGGTATTGGGGAGAAGGTGGGTCAGTCAAATATTCTGAAGATACTGCGATTACCTTAGCCGCCCATTGTACGCTATCTGACTGCGCTAAGGCTACATAACTAATCGCCAATGAGTAGATGATAAATGAAATTATAGAAAAAAAATACTTTACATATTTTGGTAAACAGTCTTCCATGCGAGCTAATATTTGTTTTTTTAAGATTCTTCCTCTCTATGAATTAAGGGGTTGTTACATAAGTTTAAAAGTTTTGTATTAGTAAAACCTTTATGTAGGATTGAATTAAAAAATAAGTCTTTTAGGAGATAATCTAAAATTATTCCAACTCGCAAAAAATAGATATAAAAATTAACATTTTGTTTATCGTACTAAAAAACAAAAAGCGATACATCAAAAATCTGTATCGCTTTGCAAAATATATGAAATTGTAAGTAAGGTTCTATACTCAAAAATTTTATACTAAAAACTAATACCCTCCCCCCATTGACTGACGTTCTTGTTTGGCTATTTCCAACAGTTTTTCGTATTGGGCTGGGCTAAGGTCATTAAAGAAATAATTTACAGGGTCTATTTTGATTCCATTATGCTCTATTTCATAATGCAAATGCGGAGAAACCGACACGCCTGTACTACCTACTTCTCCTATTTTTTGACCTCTTTTGACTTTTTGACCTTTTTTGACCTTGAAAGTAGAGAGGTGAGCATATCTGGTAACATACCCAAAGCCATGGTCTATTTCTACTTGGTTGCCATAGCCGCCTACCGCTTCAGAAGAAATAACGACTCCGTCCCCCGTTGCATATACAGGCGACCCATGAGGTGCTGTAAAATCACAACCAGTATGCATTTTCATTACTTTATAGATAGGGTGCATACGCATACCAAAACCAGAAGCAAACAGTTTAAGGTCTTTATTAGAAATAGGTTGGATAGCAGGAATAGAGGCAAGCATACGCGCTTTTTCTTTTGCTTTCTCAAAAATCTCGTCGTAGGACTTGGTTTGGATATACATCTGCTTTTTCAATTTATCCAAACGCTGTAAGGTATTTACAATTAGCTCTTCTCGCTTAAGTTTCTCATCTAAGAGGTCTCTATATTTTTCTGTACCTCCTGTGCCAGCACTTCTGATTTCCATTGGGATAGGTTCTGCCTCGAACACCACCCTATACACTTTATCATCTCTCTCTTGTAGTGATTTGAGCATACCAGAAACATTGGCAATCTCTGTATTTAGAATATTGTATTTCAGCAACAACTGCTGATTTTCTTTAGCTAAGTCTGCTTCTCTTTCTGAAGGGAAATAGTTAACATAGACAGATACAAGTCCAATAGAAATGACTAAAGAGAATATTAAAAACCCTGCAAAATTGATGACTATGTCAGAAGTAGAGGTTTTAATAGGCTCAAACTTGCAAGTCTCAGTGTCGTAGTAATATTTAATCCTTGCCATGGTTAAGCTAACGGTTTATTAATATAAGATGACTCTGCAAATTGAAATTGCGTTGCAAGTAAGGAAAAAAAATTTCTTTTCCAAAAAAATCACCTACTTTTTGCCTTTTTTAATTACAAAAATATGATTTTTCTAATTTTAAATATAATTTTTCTAATTTATGTTCTTAAAAATGTCATTATTGAAAATCACTTTAAAAGTAAAAAGGCAGAAAAAAAAGTATAGCTATTAAAAAATCTTAGACAGATGAGCTTTTTTTAAAAGAATTATAAACAAAATTTTAATAAAAACCGCTTTACTTTCTATTGGAATGTTCTTTATTTGATTAAAATTGTAGTGCAGATAGAAAAATCAATCCATTTGGAATCATATTCATCTTTAAAAATCATATAGTTATCTAAAACTCAAATCAATTATGGCAAAAGTTTGTATTTTAGGCGGAGGATTTATAGGTCGCTTCTATGCAGAAGCACTGCACGGGCAAAGAGGAAGGGATAGGGTAAAGGTTGTCTATGCTCGTCGCGAAGAAACAGCAAAACGATTTGCAAATGACTATCAAATTCCTCATTTTTTTACAGATATGGAAGCGGCAGTAAGTCATGCTGAAACAGAAGTAGTCGTTATTGCCTTACCCAATCACGTCCACGAAGCGGCAGTCATGCTCTGCGTAAAGCATAAAAAAGCAGTGCTGTGTACCAAACCTCTTGGACGCAATGCCGAAGAAGCCTTGCGAATGACGAAAGCTTGCGAAGAGGCAGGTGTTTTTGCTGGATATTTGGAAGATTTATGCTACACTCCCAAGTTTTTAAAATCCCTACAAAGCGTCAAAAGTGGAGCGATTGGACGAATCTTATGGGCTAAATCTCGCGAAACGCACCCTGGTCCTCACTCTGATTGGTTTTGGGATATTAATATGGCTGGTGGTGGAGCTATTTTGGATTTGGGATGCCACTGCATTGAGATTGCTCGAAACTTCATCGGAAAAGATGTCAAACCCGTAGAGGTAATGTGCTGGGCTGATACCCAAGTAAAACCAATTGACGCAGAAGACCATGCGATAGGCTTAGTAAAATATGAGAATGGCGCGATTGGGCAATTTGAGGTGTCTTGGACATTCAGAGGTGGAATGGACTTGAGAGATGAAGTAATGGGAACTGAAGGGACTATTTGGGTAAATTCTTTCTTGCGTACAGGCTTTGAGATGTTTACCACAGGCAAGGGAGAAGGAACTTATGTTGCTGAAAAAGCAGAATCTGCCACAGGTTGGCTATTCCCCGTAGGTGATGAAACCCACGAACTTGGCTATACACACATGTTTACGGATATGTTCAATGCGATAGAAGAGGGGCGTTCGCCAAGTGAAACTTTCTATGATGGCTACATCGTCAATGCTATCATAGATGCCGCCTACAAGTCTGCAAAAACTAAACTTTGGGAACCAGTAGTGCTTCCAGAATGGAGAGGTAAAGTAGGATTGACAAAACCTTCGGTTTATCAAGAATATGATGAGAATCACTGGTTTATCAAAACTGAAATATTGCCCAATGGAGATGAAAAACTCATTTTGAAAAGAAAAGATACAGGTGCAGTTATAGAAGTAAATAAGCTAAATACCAAATAATCTTAATGTTAGGTGCTATGAATATTTTTCCCAAATTATTCATAGCACTCTCTGTGATTGGTATAATTGAGGAAATCCATAAATTATTTCTTACTTACCCATCAAATACCAAAATTAAACTTCAACATTTCGATAAGCAAGTGAGGTTGGAAAAAAAACCATAACAAAAATATGGTAAAAAAAGTAAGTAAGACTTTTTGTGAAAGGTTAAGTTGGAAATGATTTTCTTGTGTTAAAATATTTTTAAAAAATAAATTATAAGGAATTTTGAGATAAAAATACAGAGAAATGGCAGTGGTTAATAACCCAATGATTAGCGTAATCAACGCCAGCATAGTGCCTTTACCTTGCCATAATTGCGTAAAAATAAGTAACTTAGCGGTAAAGCCCGCCGTAGGGGGAAGACCTACCAAAGTAAGCATACTGATAGAAAAACACACACCAAAAACTATTGACTTTTGACCTAATCCGCTAAAAATCTCTAACTTATCACTTTGAAAGTGATTTTCTATGATGATGATTGATAGAAAAGCAAGCAGATTAGCAATAATATAGATAATTAAATAAAAAACCAGTACCTGCATACCTGTATCAGAGAAAGTCAGCAAACCAATCAAGATAAATCCTGCCTGAGCAATGCCTGAATAAGCCATTAATCTTTTGAAAGATTGCTGCCAGAGTGCTGAAAAGTTACCAATAGCAATAGAGGCTAAGACGATGACAACCAATAAATTATATATTTCTAATCCACTTAAACTCATAGCAAAACGGCATATTACAGCCAAGCCCGCCGCCTTGCTGACTGTAGAAAAAAAG
>JALOMS010000260.1 GCA_025455345.1 Thermoflexibacter sp.
CTCCAAAAAACTCTACTTTTGCTCCATATTTGTCGAATTGTAATTTCATAGACTTAAGAATCTGATTTATCAGTTGCTGGATGTCGATATTAGTAAGTTTTAGTTCTATGCCCTTACTTTCAAAACTCGACATTTTCATGATTTTATCTATCAACATAGATAACCTATTCAACTCATTTTGAGAAATTTCCAAGTATTCCTTTGTCAAAGAGGGATTTTGTAAAGCATTAAAGTTTTGTAAGGCTTCTATGGCTACACCAACAGTAGTAACAGGTGTTTTCAACTCATGGGTAACATTACTAATAAAGTCATTTTTGAGTAAGATTAGCTTCTCTTGTTTCTGTAAATTATTATAAATAAGAAAAAAAGCTCCTGCCGTCAAGACAAATAATGCAAAAGACAATATAAAAGGATAAAGCATTTTTCTGAAAAATATAAGGCTTTGGTATTCAGGGAAATATACCTGATAGACAGGAGATGGGGGTATGCAAAAAAATGGAGCTGTTAACATTCCTGTTTCAGGTTGCGCTATTTCTCTCCCAAACAGGAAGCCTTGCCTTGCGTGTATCCTATCGTATGTTTTTTTCAATTCAAAATTCAAAGGAATATTTGCCTTATCGATAGCTTGTTGGAAATATTGGCGCACCCCTCTATCAGAGATGGTATCCCCATCTAACCGAATGACAAAACTTTTAGTTTGTTGGGGTAATTGCGACCTATTCTTAATCACACTTTCTAAAATCTGATTAATAGAGTCTTGTGGCTTATTAGATGCAATAAAAACTTGGATTTCAGCATTACTACTTATTTTATACTTTGTCGTGTCTAAACTCTTATTTTTAGGCAATACAAGTTTTATATTTTTTTTTGAATGACTTTTTGAGTCAGAGGAGAGAGCAATGCTTACTTTACTTTCTGTAAATGTTTGGCTTTGGATACGCAAGGCTTGTTTGCTCTTAGGAGCATTAGAGCTATCTTGCTTGAGAAGTATAGGAGGAGGGAGTTCATTAGTTAAGTCATTGATAGAAAAATACTTAAAATCATTGACACTATCATTTACACTTGCCGATTTAATATTTTTTTGAATGAGAGAATCCTGAAGAGCAGACATTACATCAAAAAATAGGAGGTTAGTCTCTTTGAAAAAGTTTTGCTTCTCATCTTCATACACTTGTTTTAGCCAAAAATATTGGAAGGTAAGGAGAAATAGTAAACTACTCCCCATCAAGACCAGAGATAAGATATGCTTTCTTTGCTTTTTCATAATTACAAAAATACATACTATCCATGACTTTACCGTTGTTTTTTAACTTCTATTAACAGGATTTCAAGTTACATTAACCTTTGATAAGTAATTGATTATTTTTGTATTAGGAATAATAATTGGAGTTAATATTCAAAACTTAGTTAAGCCAATAGGTTCAAGGCTTTAAACTCGTGCTATGGAAAGGTATATCAGAAATTCCATTTCTCGAAGAAAAGGAATTTTAAGGATATTTTTTCTAATAATTGAAGGCACTCATCTATGACCTTGAACCTAAAAAGACGCAAGCATTACGCCTGAACCAGTTAAATTTTATCTCTCTACCTGCCCAAAAACATAAAATAACTCTCTGGCTATCAGCCTACAAGTAGCGTCATAGGTTTGTGTTTCTTCTGGTGTTCCGTCTGATTTTTTGGGGTCTTCGTAACCATGGTAAATGCGAGCGTCTGCGCCAAAGACCACAGGACAGGCTTCGTCTGCTTGCGAACAAACTAAGATAGCACCATAGTTTTTCTGCGGATTTTGCTCATCACTGTATTTTTTAGAAAATAAGAAAAACGGCGTTGTTTTCTCTGCAAAGCGCACTTCGTAGCGCGGGTTGTTTGCTACCGTAGCGGGTGCAGAAATTTGATTCATAGTTTCCACTTTTATCCCTGCCCTTTGCAAAGCGGCTACGGTACGCGGGTTGCAAGCAGTTGCCTCCGTTCCTCCTGAATAAGTTTGTATTTTTTCAAGATTTAGTCCATAGTAGGCGGCGGCTACTTTTGCCCAAACCTGCCCAAATTGGCTACGGCGCGAGTTGTGCGTACAGATAAAAGTCAAGTTTACCGTTTCTCCTTTTTTGTACTTTTCACTGATAAATTGGGCTATTTTTTTCAAATTTTCCTTTCTATCCTCTGAAATTTGAGAAAATTCACTTTCTAAACTGTTGCAATAAGTTTGCAGTTCAGGAAATAAAATCGTTTTTTCGACTTGCATACCGTAAAAGATTAAAATGAGAGAAAAAATTAAAGTTTTCATTTTGATAATTGATTTAAAATATTGATAATCAAACTATTATTAAATAAACTTTTTTTCTTGCTTTAATGCCACATTCACTAATAAAATCAATACAGGCACTTCTATCAAGGGACCAACCACACACGCAAAGGCAACCCCTGAATTAATCCCGAAAACCGCAATAGCAACTGCAATGCCCAATTCAAAATTGTTCCCTGCGGCGGTAAATGCCAAAGAAGTGGACTTGGGATAGTCAGCACCTGCTTTTTTCGCCAAATAGAAGGCAGAAAAAAACATGATGATAAAGTAAAAAGTCAAGGGAATCGCTATCCGCACCACATCAAAAGGAATATTGACAATAAGTTTTCCCTTTAAGCTAAACATGACCACAATCGTAAACAGCAAGGCAATCAAGGTGATAGGGCTAATTTTGGGAATAAAAACGGTATTGTACCAATCCAAACCTTTTGCTTTCACTAAAAAATAGCGCACCAACATTCCTGCAAAAAATGGAATACCTAAGTAAATCAGCACACTTTCAGCAATTTGTGCGATACTTACCTCTACTACTACACCCTTCAAACCCACAAGTGGCGGCAGAATAGTTACAAAAATATAGGCATATACGCTATAAAATAAAACTTGAAAAATACTGTTAAACGCCACTAAACCAGCTACATACTCATTATCACCTTTTGCCAAATCATTCCAAACTATCACCATTGCAATACAGCGCGCAATGCCAATCATGAGCAAGCCTGTGAAGTAATCAGGTTTGTCAGGCAGGAAAATCATCGCCAAAATAAACATCAGTAAGGGACCTACTATCCAATTTTGAAGGAGAGAAATTCCCAAAATCTTAGTATTTTTAAAAACTTGTGGAAGTTGCTCGTACTTAACCTTTGCCAAAGGAGGGAACATCATCAGAATCAAGCCAATAGCAATAGGAATGTTGGTTGTTCCTGATTGGAATTGGTTGATAAACTGCTCTGTTTCAGGGATAAAATAACCTATCCCTACCCCTACAAACATAGCCAAGAAAATCCAAAGGGTGAGATAGCGGTCAAGAAAAGAAAGTTTTTTTCGTTTTTCTAAAATGGTGTTTGTCATAGAATAATTTGTTTTAGCAACAATCAGTACAATCTATCTTAGCAATGGTCTGTTTAAAAAATAGATTAAACAAATTTTGAAATTCAATAAACTTTTCATTATCAAGACAATAACAAACTTTTACACCTTCTATTTCCCCTTTAATAAGTCCAAAACTTTTCAACTCCTGCAAGTGCTGGGAAACTGTTACCCGATTCAGATGAGGGATTTCCTTAGAAATATCACCTGAAATACAAGTCTTTTTCTCTGCCAACAGTTGGATAATCGCAATCCTTGCGGGGTGAGAAATGAGTTTGGCAAACTGCGAAAGCACCTGTTGCTCTGCCGTAAAATTGTCTATCTTTGCGTACATAAATTAAAATATGTTGCAAACATACTACATAATTTTAAATATTTTCACACAATCATTTTATTCTTAAAAAGATTTCCTATTTTTATCAAAAAAATATTTGATGAAAGCAATTATTTTGATAGCCACAATCACATTTTTACTCATTTCTCTTTTTTCTTGTAAACCTCAAGAACAAGTCAAGAGATATGATAATTCTTCCTCACAGATTCTGCAAGGGGTAGAGATTCCTGCCAATAAAAAACTATTTTTTAGTAGTGGGATTGTTGCGCCCGTGTTGGATAGCACTTCTAATGATACTTACAAGCGTTATGGAGATACTTATACACAGAGTATCAATACGCTAAAGAGGATAGAAGATATACTAAAAAAAGCTGGTTTGGGGCTTAAAGATGTAGTTTTTCTGAAAATTTATATTGCTCCAGACCCTAATAAAAATAAAGATTTTGATTTTGCTGCATGGTTTAGGGCATATCAAGTTTTCTTTAACAACCCTCAAAATCCAGTAAAAGTAGCGCGAACTACATTAGGGACGGCGGCTTTGGCACGTCCTGAATTATTAGTAGAAATTGAAGCGATTGCGGTCTATCCTTAAGTAAAATATAATGATTGTTTAATTATTTGTAAACCAATTATTTATGTGTATTATCTAATCATTTAAACTATTGTTGGCTAATTTTAATAGAAGACTTACTTTTAGATGGAAGGACTATTGTATCTGGTTATTGCAGTTTTACTATTAGGCATAGTAAGGTTTTTAAGTGTATTCTTACACGAACTTAGCCATGCTTTATTGGCTCTTTCTTATACCCAAAATACGCCTGTCGAGGTATTTATTGGCTCTACAGGGGAGAGTATCACAAAGGGATATAAATGGAAATGGGGCAGTCGACTTCATATTTATATACAATTTGCCCCTTGGAGATTGTTAGGTGGGCTTTGTCATTATTCTAACACAAATCTCTCTTGGGAAAAAGAATTGAAAATTTTGTTAGCAGGCAGTTTTACATCTTTTAGTTTGATGATAATAGCCTCTTTGGTGATTAGATATTATGGATATGGCTTGGAGAATCTTTTAGGAAATTATTTGTTGTTATGTGCGATGATAGATTTTTTTACAAACCTTATTTCCAGAAAAAAGCCTTTTGAACTGTATGATGGCTCTACTCAATTAACAGACATAGACCAAATAAAAAAAATATTTGAAAATCAAGATATTAAGATGTCTCAAGTAGTAGGAATGTGGTTCAAACCTCAAAAGAACAAAACAGGAAAATCCAAAAAAAATAAGAGCAAAAGGGGAAGTAATTCATCAAATATAAAAGGTCATAGAGTATCTGATAATTAGTTTAAAACTTTAAAATAATATTGACAATGAATGATTTAGATATAGTTTATCAATTAGAAGATAGCCGTTCTCCAATGAGCAAGGGCAAAATATACCTCATTGTTGGAGGTATTTGTTTGGTATTAGGTTTTATCTTTTCAGGCATACTTTCTTTTATCTTGTGGGGAGTAGGCTTAATAGCTTTAGGTATTTTTGCCGCCAATTATTTTTCAACAGATAGCCCTATTACGATATTGACAAGGGACAAAATTATCTCCAAAACTAAGGCGGGTGAAAAATCACTTTTTCTTTCTGAAATTACTAAGGCAGAAGTAAATATCACAGAAAATGGTCGTATAAAGAAAATCAATATCTTTGAGGTAGATACTTTTTCGGCAGACGAGAAAAGTATGCTTTCCATCGTAGATACGGATAATAAGCGGTTGGAAGTGCGTGCTGAGCATTATAACCTAAGTGATTTTATTTCATTCTTGGACGTATTTAAAGTTGAGGGCAAGCAGAGTAGATTAGTAACGCATCATAGTTATGATTCACTGATAGCTCAAAATAATACTTTCCTCCAAAATGATTACAAACTTAAAGAAGAACTTGACAAAACGCTCATGGAGGCATACAAAGCTCTTTATAATGAGCGAGGTGAAATGTATATCAAAAATAATCCAGATAGCAAAATACTGTTTGAGTATAGGAAGAATCAAATGGACATGGGCGTATATTTTTTAGATAATGATTATCAAGACGGCTTGCAAATCGCAGATATAGAGGGAGGTAAGGTTTTGATTCAAAATGCCCAAAAGAATCTAAAAGTAGTAGATACACGTATAGCTTATTACAAACAAATTGCAGGCAAACTCTTACAGATGAAATCTGCTTTTGAGGCAAGAATGAAAATGAATAAAATTACTGCTAAATTAGACAACCTTCAAGACCAAAATAACGTTCAAAAAGAGGCAAGTGATGAATATAACTTACAAGTAGAAACATTGAAACAATTAGAAGAGCTTACCTTAGAGGTACATAGCTTAGATATGTTAGAAAAAACCACTTTGTTACAAGAAAAAGCGGCAATTTTAGGAGAAAGTAGATAACTTCTCGCATTGAATAATCCAATATCAATCTATCTATGCAAAGAAAAAGACATGAATCTCAAACTTTTTCTTCCAAACACTTGAAATAATTATTTTTTTTTACGTATTTAACGCCTAATTCTACTTAAGAATTACTAATTAACCCCCGTGTACTGTTAAATTGTAATTCTTTTTCTTAAAATAGACAATCTAAACAACAAAAATGAATATGAGCAATTTTCAAAAAGTGAAGTTTTATTTACAAGAACTCGGCTACGATATTACGACTGAAGACCAAGCAGATGAAGTTTTCGTAATCAATGCACCTGAAGATGGAATCCAAAACTTAGTGATTGATTGTGAGCCTCCTATTTTAATTATAGAACAGTTTTTGTTTGTATTAAACAAACATAACGAAGATATTTTCAAACAATTATTACAAAAAAATAGAGAAATCGTACATGGAGCATTTGCTCTTGATGACTCTGGGACTAAAGTAGTGTTTAGGGATACACTTCAATTAGAAAATTTGGATTTGAATGAGTTAGAAGGCTCGCTTAACTCCTTAAAACTCTTAGTAGCTGAATACTCTGCCACACTTTTAGAGTTCGCAAGATAAAAAATAGTAACTTTCAAGAAATATCATCAACAAACACCAAATATTAATATGGGAATTTTTAATCGTATATTTAACATAGGCAAGTCAGAAGTCCATAATGCTTTGGATAAATTAGAAGACCCTATTAAAATGACAGAACAGGGAATTCGAGACCTGAAAACCGAC
>JALOMS010000261.1 GCA_025455345.1 Thermoflexibacter sp.
AATTTCGAGTTTCACTTCCGTTTTTTCATCTATATTTTTGATGAAATAATGAATCATTACACCGTTGGGGTGATTCTGCCCTTCCAATTTGGGTTCTTCTCGGTTGTCATTTCCTGCCATGCGATAAGAAGGCATGGGTTTGAACAAAACTAAGTCTTGGGTATTCATTTCCTTAGTGAGTTGTTGCAAGGGCGTGAGGTCATCTATCAGCCAAAAACTGCGCCCATGCGTAGCGGCAACGAGGTTATCATTCTTCACTGCCAAATCGTGGATAGGCACAGGAGGCAAGTTCAGTTGCAACTTTGACCAGCTTTCTCCATCGTCAAAAGACACCCAAACGCCTTTTTCCGTTCCTGCGTACAAAAGTCCCTTGCGCTTGGGGTCGGCACGCACTACGCGCACAAACTCCTCTGCGGGAATCCCTTTGGTGATGACTGTCCACGTTTTTCCATAGTCCAAAGTTTTGTAAATGTAGGGCGTGTAATCGCCAAATTTGTAAGAAGTAGCGGCAATGTACGCTCCCCCTTTTACAAATGGATTTACGTCTATGGCGTTCATCATGTTGTACTTAGGCGACATGGGAGGGGTAACATTTTTCCAATTTTTTCCTCCATCAGTGGTTACATGAACCAAACCATCGTCCGAGCCTGTCCAAATTTCGCCTTCGGTGTAGGGCGATTCAGTAGCGGCAAAAATATTGGCGTAGTATTCCGCGCCTGTGTTGTCCTGCGTGATAGGACCTCCCGAAGATTTGATGGTTTCTGGCTCTCCTCTGGACAAATCGGGACTAATCGTTTCCCAACTTTCCCCACCATTGTAAGTTACGTGCAGGTGATTGGAGCCTGCATAGAGTTTTTTGGGATTGTGCGGGCTAAAAAATACAGGATAATTCCAATTGAAGCGGTATTTCATCACTTCTGCACCCGAACCTGCGGGGAGGTCGGGATAGACGTTGGTGGAGCGTTCCTGCCCTGTTGCCACATTTTGCATGGACATATATCCCTTATAATCACTGCCATAGATAATTTCTGGGTTAAGTGGGTCGGGCGCAAGGTGCGCGCTTTCGCCAATTGCAAGTGCTGTCCAATCTTTGGCGGTCATGCTATTTCCTGCCGAGCGGTGCGAAATCCTCACGCTCGTGTTGTCCTGCTGTGCGCCATAAATGCGGTAAGGGAAATGGTTGTCCACACTCACGCGGTAAAACTGCGCCGTAGGTTGGTTGTGATAAGTTGTCCAGCTATTGCCCCCGTCATTGGAGATTTGTGCGCCTCCGTCATCAGCAATTGCCATGCGTTGGTTATTTTCGGGGTCTATCCATAAATCGTGGTGGTCGCCGTGCGGAGCGTCTTTCAGTTCAAAAGTTTTGCCCCCATCTTTGGAAACGCCATAACTCACGTTCATCACATAGACTAAATCTTCATTTTGCGTATCAGCATAAATGCGGCAGTAGTACCACGCACGTTGCAAAAGCGCACGCTGTTGGCTTAGTTTTGTCCAAGTTTTCCCCCCGTCATCAGAGCGATACACGCCGCCCTCGTCCTTGTTTTCTATGATTGCCCACACCCTTTGAGAATTTTTTGGAGAAACGGTAACGCCAATAATGCCGAGCGTACCTTTGGGCATACCTTGTTTGTCAGAGAGGTTTTCCCAAGTTTCGCCACCGTCAGTGCTTTTCCACAGCTTAGAATCGGGACCACCGCTATCCATGCGGTAGCCGTTGCGCTTCATGTTCCACGTACTTGCGTACATGATACGCGGATTGTTGGGATCGAGAATGAGGTCGGCAATGCCCGCTTGGTCGTTGATGTAGAGGATTTTCTTCCAAGTTTGCCCTCCGTCCGTGCTTCGGAAAATACCCCTCATTTCGTTGGGTTTCCACAAATTGCCCAAAGCCGCAACATACACCACATCAGGATTTTTGGGGTGAATACGAATGCGCGAAATGTGCTTGGTGTCCGTCAAACCGATGTGCTTCCAAGTCGTTCCTGCGTCAGTGGATTTCCACACACCCCAGCCCGAAGCGGTGTTGTTTCGCAAGGTCTGCTCGCCTTCGCCCACGTAAATCACGTTGGGGTCGCTTTCTGCGACTGCCACTGCGCCCACTGTACCGCCAAAATAACTATCCGTGAGGTTTTCCCACGTTTGCCCTGCGTCTTGGGTGCGCCAAACGCCGCCGCCTACGCCGCCAAAATAATAGAGATTGGGATTCCCGCGCACACCTGTAACCGTACACGAGCGACCACCACGAAAAGGACCGAGTTCGCGCCAAACCATGCCCTCGTAGAGCTTTTGGTCGTAGGAAACTGCTGTATTATTTTTTTGCTGTGCAAACACTAAACTGCTGATAAACAGCCAGATAAATAAGGTAAGATGTCGTTTTATCATTTGATGAATGTTAAAAATGGTGAGTGATGAAAACCAAAGATAGGGAAATTTTGAAATTTTTGGGAAATGAGGAAGGATTGTTTTAAGAAGATTTGACTGGTTCAAGGTTTAGCTTTGAACCTTTTTTAGGTACAAGCGTAACGCTTGTACCAGTAGGGAGGGTCATGGTAGGAGTTAATTTTTACGAACCTGTAAAAAATAACCGAATGAGGTGAGGGCAAACGAAATTTGGGGGTAGTTTTTTTCCAGCTACTATTAAATATATGAAGAAATTCATAAATAAAATCCTTTCAATATATAGAAAGGTAGTAAAATTTGAGTCAGAATATCAGGTTTTACTTAGGTTTTGGAAATTTTTAGGCTCAATCTGCACTTTGGCAGATATATACCATTTCCTATCTTAAATGTAATAAAGCCACCCTCAAAAGTGGCTTTTTTTATAAACGATTTTCTTTTCCTTCTTTCCACTGGTTCAAACCTTAACTTTGAATCTTTTTTAGGTACAAGTGTAACGTTTTATGTGCTGTCAGATACTCTTATCTGACAAAATGGTTTCTCAAAACCAATTGTTACGGTTTTAAGAAACCGTGTTGTAGTTTTTGAAATAGACAACACGTAAATTTATCTATTTATTTTATATTTTACTTTTCAAAAATAAAATATGGTATGTCTTTTTACAGTTACTATTGTTTTTATTTTTTCCTACTGGTTCAAGGCTGAGTCTTGAACCTACCATAGATTCAAGCGTAACGCTTGAACCAGTAGAAAAAAAACAATAAAATAATTTTTTAAATCAATTTATTACCAATCAGTTATATTTGTTCAAACTGTCTTTCCCTGCGATTTAAGATTATTTACAATCATAGTTTTTCTGTGTCTTTAAAATAATTGTTTGCTTATTGTGCGAAGCAATGCTAAAATTCTAAATATTTTAGTTTTACGCTAAAAAATTGTATCTTTGCTTAAATTCAAAGAAACTATGTCTAAGAAAAAAGAATGGTCAGAAGGTGAGTTAGTAGCACGTTTTCACCTAAGTAAGTTGATAGAACCTACGCCTTTGATGACAGAGTGGCTTTCAGCACCTTTGCCAGTTCTTTCGGCTACTGAGCAGGAAATTTTTGATGATATTTATGAAGATGCTCGTTATAGTATTAACAACTGGAACGAGGAAGACCTCAAAATGAAGTTTATTAGCTTCGTATTGCGTTTGGGAAGATTAATAGAACGAAATACGAGGTATGTAACTTTTTTTGAAAGAAACTTAACTGCCAAAGTAGATAACGAAACACTCAATGTTCGTTGCGATTTTGTCATTGCCAAAGGCGTATTAGATTATTTAGAAATGCCTTATTTCCACTTTCAGGAGTACAAACCAAGCAAAAAGCCCACAGGTGACTCTATGGCACAGTTGTTAGAGGCTTTTTTGATAGCACAAACCCAAAATAAAGACGGCAAGCCTTTGTATGGTTGTGAGGTAATAGGCAAGCAATGGACTTTTGTCATTATAGAAGGACAGCAATATTGCGTTTCAAAATCGTTTGACTGCACAGATAAGCATGAATTATTGCAAATCATAGGTATTTTACACAAGTTTAGAGAAATTTTAGAAACAAGATTATTAGATAGTTAGGCGATAACTCCGACAGGTTCAAACCTTAACTTTGAATCTTTTTTAGGTACAAGTGTAACGTTTGTAAAATTGGGATAAATTTCAAACTGCCTCAAAGTATTTTCTAACAACCTCTTTAAACGTTTCTGCATTTTCTATGCTTGCTTGTGCTTCATTTTCTCCAATTTCAGCATTCATGTCATAATCACTGGACTGACGAAGCTCAAAAGTTTCATTTAGTTTTTCTGAAAGTAATCTTGGTAAAAGACCTGTTTTGATAAATAACTCATTGAATTTTTTATGAGTACCCTGATGTGTTTTTGCAAATAGATATCTTGCCAATTAAAATAACACCAATAGGCAATTGCATTGCGCTGTTAAATATTGGTAGAAAATGTTGTTAATCATAGTATTATGAACTTCTATGGAGTTCAACCTTACGCCTCTACGAGGCTTAAAAATTTGGAGATTTTCTATATTCTACCAATATTTAAGCCCTAACAGGCTTAGAATATGTATTTATTTAAACAAGTTGTCTATTAAATCTTTTTTAGGTACAAGCATTATACTAACAGTAGGATTAGTGCTATTACTTTTGCACATTAGAAATTTTAATCATGGGGCATAAAGCACCTTTTAATTGCTTAGTGAGCTGAATTTCAATCCCTTCGGCAGATTGCTTGAAATTTATTTTTCCCTTATCCTCTCCCACCATCACCACTTCCGAATGGTTAGTGAGATTGAGGTAAGGTATTTGGATGACATTATTTTTAGACAAACTAAAAATGAAAACATATAAATCATTCCCTTTTTGTGTGAATCTTAAATCTAAACCATTGGCATTGTGATAATTAGCAATTTTCCATGCTTGGGTATCAAAAATTCCTTCTCCATTTATTTTAAGCCATTTCCCTAAATCATGCAAACGGTCAAGCTGTATTTGGGGGATTGTACCGTCTGCTTTGGGACCTATGTTGAGCAGTAAATTTCCATTTTTACTCACAATATCTACAAACAACCGTATCAAATCAGCAGATGAGATGACTTGTTTTTCATCTTCCCTCTGATTGTAACCAAAAGAATAGCCCAAACCCCGACAAGTTTCCCATTTTTTGGTGGAAATACTATCAAGCACCTTGTATTCTGGTGTTTTATAATCAGATAATTCCTGATACTGTTCCCATCGGTCATTAATGACAGCGTTGGGGTTGGTATTAAATAATTCAGAAAAAATGCCCAACAAATCTCCATTTTTAGGATAATTGACATCATTCCACAAGATGTCAGGCTTGTACTTGTGAATAATCTCATGTACTTGACAATCAGCATACATGGTATAAGCAATGGAAGTAGGCATACTATGAAATAAATCAGGCCACAGGTTTGTGATTGGGGAGTGATTGAACGTCCAATCAAGCCCCCCAGAGTAATAAACTCCAAATTTTAAACCTTTTTTTCGGGCGGCTTCTGCCAACTCTCCTACAAAATCGCGAGAACTGCATAGCTCACCTCCCCTATAAAAAGGATTTGTAACCGTAGAAGGGTACATCATAAAGCCATCATGGTGTTTAGAGGTTATCACCACATATCTGGCACCAATATTTTGGAATATTTCTATCCAACTATCTGCTTTCCAAGTAGTTGTTTTAAAAGCTAAGGTATCCTTGAACTTGTAATAATCAAAATCACTTCCGTACTTTTGGGCATGATAAGCCTTGGTAGGAGAGTTTTTGATACGCAAAGAGTTCAAGTACCACTCCGCATAAGGATTGTTTCTATAAAACTCTTTCCAGTCAGTAACCTTGTCCACAGAGATAGTTGGCTCTGCCCACGCAGGTACGGAATACAAGCCCCAGTGGATAAAAATACCTAATTTTGCGTTTCCAAACCATGCGGGCGTAGTTCTGTCTTTCAGCGATTCTACGGTGGGCAAATATACTTTTTGCCCATGTGATGAGCAGAGAAACAAAAACTGAATGACGATACAAAGACTAAATTTTCTCATTAGTTTGTAGTTATTTTGTGTGCTTAAAATCTTCTCTGCTTCAAGGCTAAACCCTGAATTTTTTTAGGTACAAGCGTAATACTTGAAACAGTAGAAAACCAATAAAAACTAAGACTTTTTGCCTATTTCCTCCTCTGAAATATTGACAAGTTTATAACCTTTGCCATGAATATTGATGAGTTTGAGGTGTTCATCTTTGTCCAATTTCTTTCTTAGTTTGGAAATAAACATATCTAAACTTCTTCCCACAAAAACGCCTTCGTCTTCCCAAACTTCCTTTTGCAATCTTTCTCTGTCCACTACTTGATTAAGCTGTGCCGAGAAAATAGACAACAATTTTGTTTCTTTTACGGTCAGCACAATTTGTTCCTTGTCAAAGTCAAGTCGCTGTTCGGTAGGGTAAAAAAGATATTTTCCGATAGCTACAAATGAGGTAGGATTCACTGATTTTTCCTTAGCTACTGTTGGCGCATTGGTTTCCGAAGGTGCTTTTTTTGCTTTAAAAATAATCACAGACACACTTCCAAGGAGTAATAATAGACTGCTCCAAAAAAGTGCATTGCTAAGGATTGGCGAGGGTGGCTGAAATTGTATATTGATGGAATATTGCTTGGGTGCTTGTAGCCTGCCCTTGCATGGAACTATACTTTGCTGTTCGTCATCTGACATCGCATATCCAAAAACGACTTCTTTGGTATTGTGTTCTATTACATTGACTATGTAGTTTTTGGATAAGTCATTTGTAATCATCAACTTACCAATAATACGAACTAAGGAATCGGGCAGGAAAGCAAACTCGCTTTCAAAGGGAATGACAAATTCATTTTCAGAAATTTGCTTTGCAGGAAGTATGCGTGAGGTGCTGTCGCCCGCATACAAGAGAATATCGTAGGCTATTTTTCGCATGACAATCAATTCCTT